>NZ_AXAA01000043.1:0-12018 GCF_000472625.1 Caloramator sp. ALD01 | reverse complement strand
CTGCCGGTGTCTTTGCTTTGTATCTGAGTAGTCCTGCTTCTAGTGTTAGTTGGAATATTGGCGCTCGCCTCGCTTTTGTGTTATAGGATGGGGTGATTACCAAAATATAAAAATTAATAGGGCAAATAAATTAGAGTGAGTAAAAAATTAACACCCACTGGTTAGTGACTCAGCGAATAATGGTTTGAATACCAGTGTCTTTACTTTGAATCTGAATAATCCTACTTCTAATGTTAATTGGAATATTGGCACTCACCTCACTAATGTGTTCATAAAAAAATTTATTTGCCCGACCTCTTGGTCAAACATAAATGCAAATAAACTGTACCGGTAGAAAAATCGAAGGTTCAGGAGGGCATAAACACATGAAAAGATATAGCGGATTGTACGAAAAGGTTTATGACATAGAAAATATAAGACTTGCACATAAAAATGCAAGAAAAGGTAAAAGTCATTATAGTGAAGTCAAGATGGTTGACAGTAACCCAGATTATTATTTATTTCAAATACAAGAGATATTAAAAAATAAAACATATAAAACGTCTGAATATAAAATTTTTAAAAAGATAGATAAAGGGAAAGAAAGGGAGATATATAAACTCCCTTATTATCCAGATAGAATCATTCATTGGGCAGTAATGCAAGTTATTGAACCTATCTGGATGAAAACATTTATTTTTGATACTTATTCAAGTATAAAAGGTAGAGGAATTCACAAGGGATTAAAAAGGCTACATAAAGCTATGAAGGACAGAGAAAGAACAAAATACTGTTTAAAATTTGATATTAAGAAATTTTACCCTTCGATAAATCATGAAATATTGAAACTAATAATAAGAAAAAAGATAAAAGATAAAGATTTATTATGGCTACTGGATGAAGTAATAGATAGTGTAGATGGAGAAACAAACGTTCCAATAGGGAATTATCTAAGCCAGTATTTTGGCAATTTATATTTAACTTACTTTGACCATTGGTTAAAAGAAGAGAAGAAAATTAAATATTATTTCAGATATTGCGATGATTGTGTAATATTGCATCATGATAAAAATTTTTTACATGAGTTAAAGAAAGAAATTGAAATTTATTTAGAAGAAAATTTAAAACTAAAAATTAAAGAAAACTGGCAAGTGTTCCCCACATATGTAAGGGGTGTAGACTTTTTAGGCTATAGGAGCTTTGGGGATTATACACTTTTAAGAAAATCGACAGCTAAACAATTAAAAAGAAAGATGCGAAGATTAAAAAGAAAAGTAGATAGATGGCAATTACTAAATTATAAAGATTTATGTTCTATAAATTCATATAAAGGGTGGTTAAAATGGTGTAACTCATATAGATTGTATAAAAAATATATTAAGCCTTTAGAAAAGGCAGGTGAAAAAAATGATACAAGTATATAATGGATTTAATACGGATTTTAATAAGAACGGTAGGATACTTAATAATGTATCATCTTGTTATATTATTGAAGAATTAAATGGTGCATACTATTTAGAACTTGAACATTATAAAGATAAACAGGAAAAATATAAAGAATTAAAAGGTTGGAACATTATAAAAGCAGATGGGCAATTGTTTAGAATACCCAATATAGAAAATATACAAGAAGATAATATAAAAATAAAAGTTACAGCGTATCATATTTTTTATGATTTGTTAAATGATTTTATTGAAGACAGGAGAATAGAAAATTCAACTGTAGAAAATGCATTGAGAACAGCAATTGAAATTAATCCGAAATTTATAGTTGGGGAATGTGATATAGAAAGTATAAATACAGCATATTTCATAAAAGAAAACCCTGTTAAAGTGATATTTGATAAAATACTGCCAAGATGGGGTGGGGAACTATATAGAAATAATTATGAGGTAGCAATTAGAAAAAATATTGGTAAAGATACAGGTATACTAATAAAGTATGGTAAAAATATAAAAGGATTTAAAGAGCATATAGATTATACTGGAGTTGCAACAAGAATACTCCCAATAGGGAAAAATGGTTTGACCATAGAACTTGTAAATGGCGGAGATAAATACCTATATAGCCCAAGGAGACAAGGATATTTATTCCCTATACAGTCATATCAAGAATACCCATTTGAAGCAACAAGAGAGGTCAAATTTGAAGAAATTGAAGATGCAACAGAACTAAAAAATGAAGCAATGAAGCTTTGGGGAATAATAGACGTCCCTAAAGTTACCTATGAAATTAATTTGATTGATTTGAGCAAAACAATAGAATATAAGGAATTTAAATATTTATATTCTTTACGTGTTGGAGATATTGTAAAAATTAGACATGAAATATTTAATGTTGATTTAGAAGCAAAAGTTATAAAAACAAAGAAAAATGTTCTCACAGGTATTTTAGAAGAAATAGTTTTAGGAGACTATAGAGATAATTTTGCTAAAACAATCAATAATATAGCAAAAAGCTTAAATGAAACACAAACATATGTAGAAAAAATTGATGAAGAATTACAAGATACAAAAACAATTGTATTCCAAAATCAAGAACAAATATCACTTCAAGCCCAAAGGATAGAAAACATAGAGACAAATACAAATGAATTGGAACAAAGAATAAGTGAAGCAGAACTAAAAATAACGCCAGAATCCATCGTATCAACAGTAAGAAGTAGTACAAGCTATAATAATGATTTGCAAGGAATAAAACAAAGTACAATAGAGCAATTATCTGATGAAATCAATTTAAAAGTTGATAAAGATGGTATTATATCAGCAATTAACATGTCACCAGAAGGAATTAAAATAGAAACAAATAAATTAAGTATAATACCGTCTAATGGTAATAACTTGATTTTAGGAAGTAACTTTTTAGATTTAAAAAACTTTCCAACATACGAGCACGCAATACCTTCTGTTAATAGAACTATTAGTATACGAAATGATGGTTGGACTGGGTATGAAAATGCATTACAAATTTGGATGGAGAGAACAAATTTCAGTTATTTTGAATATGGAGTTGGGCAAGAAGTTGCATTAAAACCTTATACAACTTATACATTGTCTGGATATATTGCTGGGCATAGAAGTGAAAAAATCGTATTTGTACAGTCACTTCCAAGTGGGAATTTGTTAACTCTTCAACAGTTTAGTGATATATTCGGTAGAGAAAATTTAAGTGATTGGCAATATTTTAAACTTACATTTACAACTGGTGCAGAAACACGTCACTTTATTAAAATATGCATTAAAGATGGTAATTGGAGTGACTCATTTCTATGGTTAAAAAAATTAAAATTAGAGGAAGGTGAGTTTGCGACACCTTGGTGTTTGAATGAAAATGAAATAATAACAAATAATGTAATTATTGATAGTAGTGGTATAACGATAAAATCAAATAATGGGGAAACTGTTTTAACAAGTGAAGGTATTAATGCAAGCAAAATAACAACTGGCTATATTTCAGCAGATAAAATTAAGGGTAACACTTTAACTCTTGGTGGAAGTAATAATACAAATGGAACGTTTGTTTTAAAAAATAGTTCAAACAATAATATAGTATCAATGGATAACACTGGTATTTCTATTAAAACAGGTGGATTATATTTATTAAACACAAACAATGAACTTGTGGGTAACTTTAATGAAGATAGTGGTAATACAAGACTTGAAACTGATATGATTATTGCTTCAGACATACAGTGTCCAACTATAATAAAGAAATACTCAAAACAACAAACTGTGTTTTATGTGAATGGTACAAATGGAAATGATTTGAATGATGGTACATCTACTAACCCTAAAAAGACAATAGGTTCAATAATAGCATCTTTGGATAAGTATTTAGATAAAGATATTTTTATATATGTATATGGTACTTGCGATGAAATTGTATATGTCGCTGGTTTTATAGGAAATGGAAGTATTACTATAAGTTTTCAAGGCAATAGTACAACAAATACAATACTTAATGGTGGAATTCACGTGTATAATAATATGATAAGAGTGCATATTAGTGGTACTGGACGTTCATATAATACTATTCAAGCAACTTCTACATTATTTCCTGTTTATGCCACACATACAACTTATCTATACTTAGGAAATGTAAAATTAGACGCAAGAGGATTGGCAGAAAGTGCATTAAGTGTTTTTAATGCGAGAGTGTATGGTGGTTGGTTTTCAGTTGTTGGAGGTACGAAACAGTGTATGGCGATAAAAGGATTATCAACAGCATATTTTACTGATGTGTGGGGTGTTGGAGACATAAATATAGAAGGTAGTTCAAGTTTAACATTTAAAACGAAACGCCCACAAGGTTCAATTGTAAATGAAGGTGGTTGGTATCAAGAACAAGGAACTGTAACTCAAACGTCTGACACAGGTGCAACAACGCCTACAACAAAGACAGAGACAATTTACGCCATCGATACTTGGAGTTACAATCATAAATACAAAAATTGGAAAAGTGATAATAGGCGTCCATATCACGGGCAATGGGAAAGTTACGGTTTAACACAAGGTTTTATTTTATATAATGCATCTGACGTTGATAAATTTAAAAATAAAACTATATCAAAAGTTACATTATTTATTCGACGATATAATGGCGGCGGATATAGTTCTGCTTTGGATAATGGTTTGACTTTACGTTATCATAATTTGAACTCTCTTGGTGGAAATGAACCTCCAACAAATTTTATATCTATTACAAATATATATCGCCCTGCTTGGGGTGCGAGTGCTACAATAGACATAACAAATGATACAATTAAAAATGCATTAAAAGCAGGTAGTAGCACATTTAGAGGTTTTAGTTTTTATACAACTGATACTTTAAGTACAAACTATTGTATATTGGAAGATTACAACGCTTGTAATTATGCATTAACTGTAACATATTCAGGATAGGAGGGTATTAAAATGAAATATAAAATTTTAAATAAAAATTTTAATCACGCTTTAAATGAATTTTTTTGTGAAATAGATTTTTTCGTAGAAGGGGAAAATGAAGGAGAGTATTTATATTACGCTACAGATGGTTTTAGTCTACAAATGCCTGTTACATTAGAGCAAATTAATGAAAAAATACAAGAACTTGGTTTAAAGCATAAAAAATATTATGAACTACAACAACAACTATTGTTAGAAGGGGAGATTTAATCTCCCTTTTTTTGTAACATTTTCAATAAAGTGAATTAGTGCAAAACTATCTATAAAATAAAAAGGAAGGTAATAGCTATGCAAGACTGCAAAGACTGTATCTATGTAGACACTCTTTCAAAAAGAGTGACAGAGCTTGAAAAAGATGTGGACAACATCAAGAAAGACATAACCGGTATAAAACAGACAAATGCAAGGTTCGAGGAAAAGTTTGATAGACTGTTTGAGAGTATCAAAAAGATTGAAATCAGTATTGAAAAAATAAGCAACAGAATAGAAGAAATAGAATCAAGACCAAACAAGCTTCTGTGGGGTGTCCTTGGGACATTAGCAGGAGCTTTATTAGTTAGTGGATTAAAATTTATAGGAAGGTGATTGTATGAAAATTTGTATTGACGCAGGACATGGAGGAAAAGATGCTGGGGCAGTAGGAAAGTACAAAGAAAAGGACCTAAATTTAAAAGTAGCCTTAAAACTTGGGGAGTTATTAAAAAATAGTGGACAAGATGTTATATTTACAAGGGCTACTGATGTATTTGTTGAGCTATCAGACAGAGCTAAGACATCTAACAACGCAGGAGCAGACTTATTCGTGTCTATTCATCAAAATGGAGCAGAAAATAAGACAGCAAGAGGGGTTGAAACCTTTTCTAATGTAGGAAGTACAAAAGGAAAGGTACTTGCTCAAAATGTACAAAATGAATTGATTAAGCTACAATATACAACAAATAGAGGTGTAAAAGAGGCAGAATTTTATGTTATCAAATACACTAAATGCCCTGCAATATTAGTTGAATGTGGTTTTGTTACAAACGAACAAGATGCAGAATTTGTGGCAAAGAATATCGACAAGATAGCTTCAGCAATTGCAAAAGGTATAGGGAAATATTTAGGTTTTGAAGTCGTAGAAAGAAAAGTCCCAGACTGGCCTATTATGAAAATGGGCCATATAGGCGAATATGTGAAACAGTTGCAAACAAGACTCAATGAACTTGGTTATAACCTTGCAGTTGATGGCTCTTTTGGCCCTGCAACCGACAGAGCTGTGCGAGATTTTCAGAAAAAGAAAGGCCTTGTAGTAGATGGCTATGTTGGACCAGCGACTAGAAAAGCTCTTTTTTCATAATTCAAAATAAGATATAATATAAATGAGGTACAAAACTTTCAAATAAGGGTGGTAGTTTTCTTCGGATAGTGCCTGCACTAACTGAAGTTTTAGACCATCCTATTTTTATGTGAGGTGAAATAATATGAATTGGAATAAATTTTTAAGTGCCAAGTGGCTCATATCAATTGCTATGACTCTTGTGTTTTGTTATCTTGCTTTATCAGGAAAAATTACATCAGAACAGTTTATGGCTGCATATATGATGGTTGTAGGTGTATATTTCGGACAATCAGTTGCAAAAAAGAACCCCAGCGAATAGGCTGGGGTTTTTCTTGATTTATAAGAGATTAAAAAGTTGTGGATAAATTGTGGACAAGGCATTGAATGCATTGTCTTCTAATGATATAATTTTTATTGGCTAGGAGGTATTTGATAATGGAAGAATACTTTTTATATTTTGATGAATCTGGGAATTTAGGATCAGAGGGGAGATATTTTGTTATAGCTTGTATACTTACAAAGGACTATAAAGCACTTGAAAATAAGATGAAAAAGGTGTTACTATATATCAAAAACAACTATAAAGATATTAAATGGAACGGTCATGAACTTAAAGCTAATTCTTGCAAACCCTGGATAAAAGAAATAATATACAAGGCAATAATGGAGAAAGATATACAGATAGCATATGTGGTAGCTGATAAAATATGGGTTGAAGATAAACTTAAGGCAGATAAAAATTGTTTGTATAATTATCTATTGAGTATATTATTAGATAATTTTAAGAGTATGTTTAGGAATAATAAAGTCAATTTAATATTGGATAACAAAACAATTAAAGTAAAATCGATAAACTCTTTTGAAGACTACATTAATATACATATAAATTATAGATTAAGATTAAATGCAGATATAAGTGTTAAGTATATGGATTCAAGTAGTAAAAAATCTTATAATATTCAAGCAGTAGACTATATTGCAAATGCAATTTATGCAAAGTACGAGTATAATTATGAAGTATATTTCGAAATTTTAGAAAGTAAAATTTGTTGCAAAGAATTATTTCCGTATAAAAAATTTGGGAAACCTACTATTGGTATTATTGAGGCAGCAACGTCAAGATAAGAGTTGACATTTTTGTGTAATATGATAGAATATAAGTAGTTATAGGGTAAACCCATTATTTCTGTATCAATAAAAAGTATATAAGCTGCCTGTGTGGTAGCCAGAATAATGGTTCCGTAACTCCTAGCCAAATAAAAAATAAACCTCAACTTTTGTTGAGGTATTTTTCTTTTTGCAGGGAAAACCACCTCTATGGCGAATAATATAATAGAGGTGGTGGTATGGTAAAGAATAGGCTCAAGGAAATACGAATGAGGGAGTATATGATGAACCAGAAGGAGTTTGCGGAGCAAGTATTAAAAATAGATTTTAGACAGTATAGTAGGTATGAAAAGGGAACTGTTCCATCTGGAGAAACATTGCTTAAAATAGCAAAAGCTTTAAATAGGAAAGTAGAAGATATATTTTACCTGGAAGAAGAATAACCAGGTAAAATTTTTTTATAAAAATTTCTACTAAAATGAGAATAAATTACATAATAGTAAAATAAATATTTAGTGTAAGAAAAAATATGAAAAATTTCATAAAGGGGGTTATGAAAAATTATGAAACTTGCTGCAATTGATAATGGATATTGGGCAACTAAGGTTTTTACAAAGGATAAACAATTTAGTTTCAGAAGTAAGATAGAAAAAGCTAATGATAATTTAAGTTTAAACAATACAATGAGATTTTTCTTTAATGATATTGATTATTTAGTTGGTGAAGGAGCTACTATGTCAAACATTGAGTATGACAAAACTTCAAATGAATTACACAAAATTTGCACGTATGCAGCACTTGCTAATCTGAGCAATTTTAACTTAAATGAATTTTATTTGGTAGTTGGTTATCCCTTAAACATTTATATTAATGGAGCAGAGAGTTTTGCAGAATATATAAAAACGAACAATTTTATAGCAACTGAACTTAACGGAGAAACAAAATTATTTAAAATAGTTGATGTGACTGTATTTCCTCAATGTGCTGGAGCGGCTTATGTGTATCCAGAAAAATTTAAAAATAATGTAGTAGGGATCATAGATATAGGGGGATTAACAGTTAATGGTTGTATATTTGATAATTATAACTTAATAAGGGAATCAATGTTTACTGAAAACTTAGGCAGTATAGTTCTATTTAATAAAATTAAAAAAGCCTTAGATGTAGAGTTTGGAATGAATATTCAAGAATATGAGATACCGCAAATAATTCAATTTGGTTTAAGAGCATATCAAGAAAAATCACTTCAGATAATAAATGAAATTACAAATAATCATGTAGAAGAAATTAAGAAAGTAGCACGCATGAATAAATGGAATATAGAAAACTTAGAGATAATGTTTATCGGAGGCACATCGCTAATTTTAAAAGAATATCTCAAAAGAACATTCCCATTTGGAGAAATATCACTTGACCCAATTAATGATAATGTGAAAGGGTTTTATAGAGTAGGGGAGATGGTTTACGGTGAGGAAAACATTTGATATTAAAGATGAGGATGTTTTGAAGCATTTAGAAATGCAAGTAAATCAAACACAATATATAATTTCTCTAATTAAAAAGGATATGAATAACAAAGCTCAAGTAATTGATAAGGAGATGATAATAGCAATTATAGAGGAGTATCTAAGTAGAAAAGATAGGGTTAATAAAGTAGATGTAGAAGTGAAAAACTCAATAAACAGTGTTTTAAATATGCTAAAAAGTACAAAATAAAAAGGCCTGGAATGGCCTATCAAGCTTTACTGAGCTCCTTGCTTTGCTTCAGAGCTTTCAGTAAAGCGTATGCTAAAGAATTTTAAAATATGCTATTTATTACAATTTTTTAAATAATTATTTTACAAATCTTAAAATAGCTTCACTTGCTACTACCACACCAAAGCTAATCCAAAACAATGTTGAAATCATAAAAAACACATCCTTTCCTATAATCTATCAATATTATTCCAAATCTATAAATTTTTATTCAGGAGGTATGCTATGTTTAATTTATTTATGATGATTAATCCAGATTTATCTAAAGTAGATAAAGCAGGTATAACGATATTAACAATCATAAGAAGAGTAGGATATTGGGCTTGTATTATTCTTGCATTGATGGATATAGTAAAAAATCTTATGGAAGGTGATACAAAATCAATTTGGGAGACTATAGCGAAATATACTGTAGCATTTACTACATTATATTTGCTTCCTTGGTTGTTTGATCTTATTGCAGCAATTTTTAAATAAGAGGTGAGAATATGCTGGTAGTTTTTAAATAAGTATTGACATTTTGCAGTATTGCAGTATATAATTAAAACATAACAACAATATATAAAAATGGAGGTGAAAATTTGGGGGAAAAAACTATTACTATAAGAGTGTCTGAAGAACTTCACAGAGACATAAAAATCAAAATAGCAAAGGAAGGAATTTCTTTAAAGGACTATGTTATAGGCTTAATTGAAAAAGATTTAAAAGAAGATAAGTAAAAAATAAAAAGGGACTCTGCTCCCTCGCCAAAGTTTGCAGAATCCCTAAAACCACAACAACACCCATAGGGCATTGCTATATTCATTATAGCATACCTCAAGGGTGAAATTCAAGGAGGTATGAAAATGAATAGTAATAATGTGGAATTAAAAGATTCTAATGACTTTAAAAGTTTTGCTAATAGTATAATTTCAATCAAAATAAATGGTAAATTGATTTACATAAATGAACGGTATCTAAAAAATCAAAATCACAACCTTTCAACCAAGGGAGGTGCTTGTAATGAGTAACCTTACCCTTGTAAAGTCTGAAAATTTCGGTTTAGTACAATGTGATTTATTGGCAGAATGAACAGGGCGATATCTTGATGACCAGAGAGCAGATAGGTAGAGCGTTAGATTATGCTTATCCGTCAGAAGCAATAGCAAAAATACATGAGCGTAATAAAGATAGATTAGATAAATTTTCAGGGATAGTCAAATTGACTACCCCCTCTGGAGGAACACAAGAAACCTATGTTTATACAGCAAAAGGAATATATGAGATATGCAGATATAGTCGACAACCTAAAGCAGATTTATTTATGGATTGGGTATGGGATGTAATTGAAACTATACGCAAAAATGGTATGTATGCTATTGAAAATGATGTAGTAAAGCAATATTTATCAATGAGTGAAGAAGATAGAGCAATTCTTTATTTTCAACAACTCAAAGAGAAAAAAGAATTAGAACAACAGAAAGCATTATTGGTACCAAAGGCTGAAATGTATGACACCTTTATGAATGCAGAGAATGTTCAAGATGTTGCAAAAGTAGCAAAATCGTTAGGTACTGGAAGAAATAGATTATATGCAATTTTAAGAGAAAAAGGGGTATTAATGGATAATAATTTACCATATCAGAAATATATAGATTATGGTTATTTTGTAGTTAAGCAAATTCCATTAAAAATTGGAAATTCTATAGTAGATCGACCACAAACATTTATAACACCAAAAGGTATCACTTATATTGTAAAACTTCTTAAAGACATGGAGGTGGCAGTATGTTTACCACCTCAAAGATAGAAGAAAATTACACTAAATCAGCTATAATCTACACCTATAATTTGCCCTTAGAAATTAAAGCTATTTACACATATGCATATAAGAACAAAATTATAATTATAAATTCAAGTATGAAGGAAGGTAAATCAGAAATAATAAAAGAATTATTAAAGTTAAGCAAGAATAGTAAAGATACATTTGTTTTAAAATAAATATAAATTAAAATAGGAGCCGATTGGCTCCTTAGTTTTTAAATAAATCAAATATAGCTTTAAAAACAAAAACTATACTTGTATTTGTGAATAGCTTATAAAATTCCTTTTTAGTAAGACCTGTTTGTTTTATAATGGAATTTAAAGTACCATCAGGAATATCTTTATTGCTATGAACAGGTACTACTATAATTTTATCATTAAATTCTATAATTGTATGACTACCATTGGTTCTTTTTTCTATGCCACCTGCTTTTTTAAGAGCGTTGACAATTTGTTTTCCAGTAAGTGAAGGAAATTTATTCTTACCCATTAACAAAAAACACATTTGCCTTGTCTAACATCAAGGATAGAGCGAAAAGGTTGAGCGTGCTTTACTTTTATTTTTGGATGATGTGAATTAATTTTATTTAAAATAAGCTCCTCGAATTTATTTTCTTCAATTGCATATTCTATATATAAATTCAAAGCGTTAAGAAGATTCTTTCTTGCTTCTTCCTCAGTATCTCCAAAACTTGATATATTAAGTTCTTTACATAAAGAAACATAAACCCCATCCTCTTCATATGTTAGACATTGTAATTTTAATTCTTGTGGCATGAACTCACCCCCTAATGGTAGCTTTAACATATAAGACCTAAATTATACATTTATTATAATTTTAAATTAATTAAAATGCAAAATTCATATAGGTTATTTATATTATATTATCAATATAAAGTATAGGTTATTCTATTTTTTTCTTTATGTTTTAAAATTTATGTTGTCACTGACAACATAATGACAACGCACGAAATGAAATTTTATAAAAAATAATACAATGAAAAAGGACAAGCACTTGCTGAAAGCCTTGAAAAATCTAATGTTATAGAATGGGAAAATAAGACAAAACATAAGAAAAAACATATTTTTAAGGTTTCCTAAACCGTGTGTCG
>NZ_AXAA01000042.1:0-12980 GCF_000472625.1 Caloramator sp. ALD01 | reverse complement strand
CATCTGATAGACAATAGATGTATTCAAGTAAACATAATTTAAAAAGAATAACTGCATCATAGGCTTTTCTTCCTCTGTTTTCACTATATTTTTCTTTTACGATATCATATACAAAAGAAAAATCAATAATTGAATCTATTTTAACAAGAAGATGATCTTTAGGTACTAATTTTTCATATATCATATTTGTCATAATATCAATTTGTTGATTGTTCTTATTAAACATAAAAGACCTCCGAAAAAATATTTATGCATATTTATTATACCATAATATTTTTTCGGAGGTCTCCCACCCAGGTGAAATGTGACATTATATATTATTTGAAAAATGTCACATTTCACCTGGGTGGCACTTTTTTATTCTATAGTGTATTTATAAACCTCTGATTTTTTAAGTCCTCTTTCCTTTGCTACCTTCTTGATTGCATCCTTTTTGCTCAATCCTTCATCTATGTATTTTTGTATATGTTCGCCTATATCTATATCACTAAATTCTTGTCTTTTTTCCTCTTCAATTTCCTCTTTGCTTTTTCCCTCTAAAACTAACACATATTCTCCCTTTGGTTCTTTTTCTTTATAAACTTCTATAGCTTCAGATAAGTTTAATCTTTCTATCTCCTCATATCTTTTTGTAAGCTCTCTACAGAGGGATATTTTTCTATCTCCAAAATATTCATATAGGTCACTTAAAGTTTTTACAAGTCTATGTGGTGCCTCATAGAATATTATTGTTCTTGTTTCATTCTTTAGAGACTCAAGTCTCTCCCTTCTTTGTTTTCCTTCCCTTTCTAAGAAGCCTTCAAAAACAAACCTTCTTGTTGAAAGACCTGAAACCACAAGGGCATATAAAAAGGCAGAGGCACCTGGAACGTGTACAATATTTATATAATTTTCAATAGCAAGTTTAACCAAATCCTCACCAGGGTCTGAAATACCTGGTGTTCCTGCATCCGTCACAAGAGCTACACTCTCACCTTCTAACAATCTACTTATTATTTTAGGTCCCATCTCATATTTATTATGCTCGTGGTAGCTAACAAGTGGTTTTTTTATTTCGAAGTGGTTTAGTAGTTTTAATGTCTGCCTTGTATCCTCCGCTGCTATAAAATCAACTTCCCTTAGTGTTTTTATAGCTCTAAAGGTTATATCATCAAGATTACCAATTGGGGTTGCAACTAAATATAGTGTCCCTGCCATATTTAACACCTTCCGTATATATTTAAAATTTCTTGTGTATAAGTTCCATCCTCATTATATACATAAAGAGGTTCTTCTATCTTTAAAAAATCTCCCCCACATTTTACAGCCTCAATTAGAACCATTGTAGGAGCCTTATTTACCTTAGGATGAACAAATCTAATCCTCTTTGGATTAAATTTGTTATTATTTAATGCAATTATTATGTCCTTTAACCTCTCTGGTCTATGTATCATATAAAAACGTCCTCCACCCTTTAAAAGCCTCGAAGCAGAAAAACAAAGTTCATCTATATTTATTAGAATTTCGTGCCTTGAAATTGCCTTTGTATCCGACATATTTAATATACCTGATTTTCCTTTTTTATAGGGCGGATTTGAAATAACAACATCATATTCATTTATTCCAATGTAATTATAGCAGTCTTTTATATCCCCTTCAAATATTGTTATTTTTTCACTTAGCCCGTTTAATTCTACACTCCTTCTTGCCATATCTGCTACATCCTTTTGTATCTCCACTCCAACAATATCTTTTGGTTCATATTTTCCATATACAAGAAGGGGTATTATACCTGTTCCTGTCCCCAAATCAACTACCCTATCCTTCTTTCTAACTACCGCATAGGATGATAATAAAACAGCGTCAATTCCAAAGCAAAAATAGCTTGGATTTTGTATTATTTTAAGTCCCTTTAACTCTAAATCATCCAATCTTTCACCAGTCTTTAACATACGTCCTCCTTTTATTTTAGTGCTTCAATGTAATTTTTCAAATCCCTCTTTTCCATAAATCCTATGTGTACAGTTTCAATATTAAATTCTTTATCTATTATAACAGTTGTAGGTATTCCTGTCACACGGTATAATGCTGCTACATCAGTTTTTTCATCTAAAAGTGGTTTTATTTTGTAGTTCCTTTCATTTAAAAATGCCTCAACTGTTTTTTTGTCTTCTCCTACATTTACGAAAACAAAAACTACATTGCTATCATTCTTATACTCATCAACTAATTGAATAAAGCCTGGAAACTCTGCCTTACAAGGAGGACACCAAGTTGCAAAAAAGTTTACTATAATTGTTTTACCTTTATAATCTGATAATTTTATTTCTTGTCCTTCTATATTTTTTAATGTAAAATCTATTGCCTTGTCATTTGCCACAACATTTTCTTCTACTTGTTCAGTTTGATTTGTTTTATTCGTATCCTTTGAAGTCTTTGAATTTATTGAACATCCTGATAAAAATAATATACTAACTACCAAAATAATTGAAACTATTTTTTTCATCTTAAAAACCTCCTAAAATATTTGTTAAAATATATAGTTTTCCTGTAAATAATAAAATACCAGTTAATATTAATATTACCCCTGAAACTATTTTAATTACATTTGCCTTTTGCATAACAAATTTTGAAAAGGCTCTGGATTTATTTATAAATATTGAAAAAATCAAAAATGGTATTAAAAGCCCAAGTGAATACACAAATAGATAATATGCTCCTTTGATACTTGACTGTCTACTTGCTGCAAGCATCAAAACACTTGATAGTATAGGACTAATACAGGGAGTCCAACCAAGCGATAGACTTACTCCAAGCAAAAAGGAAGAAATTAAACTACCCCTTTTTATTTTAAAATCAATCTTTACTTCTCTATTTAAAAAATCTAATTTAATTACTCCTAAATAGAATAATCCCATAAATACTATAAATACACCTAAAATTTTGTTAAGTAATTGCCTATTTATTAATAAAAATCTACCTATACTCCCCGATAGAGCACCAAGACTTGTGAACATTAAAGTAAAACCAATCATAAAGGCTATGGTATTGATAATAGTGTTTTTCTTATTTGCCGCTTCCCCTGTTATATAGCTTAAATAGATTGGTATTAAGGGTAAGAAACAGGGAGATAAAAAGGATAAAACCCCTTGTGTAAATACCAATATAGTTGATAACCTTTCCATACAACACCTCCAGTAAAGCTTTTATTATACCCTTATATGGTATATCTATATATTATCATATTTATATTTCTTTATCTATATTCATTTAATTATAAAAAGTTTTTATTATATAAAATAATAGGCAGGTATTTAATAATATCTCGCTATTTAAAAAGTTAGCCCCATGAAGGGTTTCAATAGGCTCTTTCATGAGTTTTAGCAAATCTTGCTTTTCGACTTTAAAAAAGTCCGTAATTCGGCACAGGATGTGCCGAGCCGAGCAGTCATCAGGACGATGACATTGCGAGGATAGGACTTTTTTAAATAAAGAAAAGCTTAGATTTGCTTAACGAAATGAACCGATGCCCAAGAAATCCTTCATGGGGCTAATCAATATATAACTTTTTAAACAGCCTGAAGTATTTAACAATACCTGCCTATTATACACATAGTATGAATACAAATATAAAAAGGCCTTGTTAGGCCTTTTTACTATGTAGATTATTCTTGAACTGGAGCTCCTACTGGGCAAACATTAGCACAGTTTCCGCAGTCGATGCAAGCATCAGCATCAATAACGTAGATTGAATCTCCTTGGCTTATGCAGTTAACTGGACATTCTGAAGCACAAGCTCCACAGTTTACGCAAGCGTCAGTAATCTTGTATGCCATAAGTTTCACCTCCTGAAAACTTCTAATGCTATTTTATCACGTTTTTTTTAATCTGAAAAGTATTACTTAGGCAAAATATAGCCATTATTCCTCTAAAAGGCTGTTAATATCTACATCAGATTCCTCTAATTCTTCAATTTCTGATTTAATCTCATCATCAGATATCTCTCTATGTTCATATTGTCCCTCGATTAGTTCTATATTATGTACAGAATATGTTTTAATTTCAACATCATCTGGAGTTTTTAGCTTAACCTTAACACTTTCTCTTATTATGCTGTTTTCCATAACCTCTCCTTCTCCATCAGGAGTTTTTACAATCGAACCTACTACAGGAGTTATTTTTCTTATCTCCTCATAGGTCTGCTGCTCATAGTTTAAGCAACACATAAGTCTTCCACATACTCCTGATATCTTAGAGGGATTTAAAGATAGGTTTTGTTCCTTTGCCATCTTTATAGAAACAGGTTCAAATTCACCTAAGAAGGTTGCACAGCACATAGGTCTTCCGCAAGGGCCAAGACCTCCAACCATCTTAGATTCATCTCTTACGCCTATCTGCCTTAATTCTATTCTTGTCCTAAATATTGCTGCTAAATCCTTTACAAGCTCTCTAAAGTCTATTCGTCCATCTGCAACAAAGTAAAATATCACCTTGTTATTGTCAAAGGTATATTCTACATCAATTAGCTTCATAGGAAGACCGTGTTCTTGTATTTTCTTTAGGCATATTTGAAATGCATCCTCTTCCTTTGCCTTGTTCTGAAGATTTTTTAATTTGTCCTCCTCCGTCGCAACTCTAATCACCTTTTTTAAAGGTGCAACTATTTCATCCTCTGTTACTTCCTTTTTTCCAATAACAACCTCACCAAACTCAATTCCTCTTGCTGTTTCTACTATTGCATAATCACCTTTATTTATATCAAGTCCGTCTGGGTCAAAGTAATAAATTTTACCTGCCCTTTTAAATCTTATGCCAACTACAGTAACCATATTAAACCTCCTGTAAATCTAAAAGTAGCACCGTTATAGCCATTTGAAAATTAGCATTCTTATCTATGTTACCCTTTGCACTTAAAAATAGTTCTAAGAATTTATTTAATCTCTCGTGTGAAAACACACCACTTAAATTCCTTATAACATCTATCTTATCGATATTCAAGCAGTAGTCTTCCCTTAGTGTATTTTTAAAGACCGATATATCCCTAAGAAGAGTTATTATTATATCAAAAACAGAATCTATATTACCTTTATTTTCTGTAAAGAAGTCCTCTATCTTTATAAAATCTAAACTGTTAAATTGAGCCATCCTTGAAAATATATTAATTGTTTCATCCCTTAATATTTGATATTTGCTATCAAGCATTTTAAGGGCATTTCCTATAATACCATCACTTAAATTTGAATATAGTTCCGCCTTTTTTTCTTCAACATTTATACTCAATAAATATTCCTTAACCTTACTTGTTAGTATTCTATTTAATTTGTATATTTGGCATCTTGATTTTATTGTATCAAGAATTAAATTAATATTTTCTGCAAGCATTATAATAGTTGTATTAAGGGGTGGCTCCTCTAATGTTTTTAAAAATGCATTTTGCCCCTGAACAGTTATCAAATCTGCTCCCTTTATTATTACAACCTTTTTATCACCCTCGTAAGGCTTTGTGTTTATCTTTTCAGTAAGATTTCTAATGTCATCTACTCCTATACTATTTTTAGGGGAAATTACTATAACATCAGGATGATTATTGTTTTTCACCCTAACACAATTTAAACATACACCACAGGGTTTGTTTTCTCCTAAGCATAAAATATATGATGCCATAAACCTTGCAAATATGCTTTTGCCCACACCATCAGGACCCGTTATTATAAACGAATGGGCAAGCATGCCTTTATCTGCTGTTTTTAAAAAAAGCTCAACTTGAGCATCCTGCCCCATAACATTAATCATACAATCACTCCATTATATCCTTTCAAATCTTTCAACATCAAGAACAAAAACCGTTGCTCCTCCTATTGTAACTTCTACAGGCGTTGGAACAAACACTCCCGTTGAACCTACAATAGGTGATGGCATAGAAACAGCTCCCTTTCTTGTTTTACAAACATCCTGTATTATAGATAATACACTATCTACCTTTTCCTTTTCAACTCCAATTAACAAAGTAGTGTTACCAGCCTTTAAAAATCCCCCTGTCGTCGCAAGCTTTGTAACTTTATACCCATTGTCTGTCAATTCCTCTATAAGCTCAAATGAATCCTCATCGTGGACAATAGCAATTACAAGTTTCATAATTATTCCTCCCTTAATAAATTCTCAACTATCCCTATAATCTTATTATGTATAAGGTTAACGTCTAAAGTTGCATCAATCTCAAAGACATTTTTTCTTTTTCCCTTTAGTCTATTATACCCTTCATATACCTTTTTGTGAAACTCTATTTTTTCCATTTCCAACCTGTCAAGTTTTCCGGAATTTTTCTTCCTCTTTATTCCCTCCTCTGGTGTCAGCATAAGGAGAAAAACCGCATCTGGAACTAATCCTCTTGTTGCTATATTGTTTATTGCCTCGATTTTTTCTTCACCTATTCCCCTTGCATAACCTTGATAAACTATCGATGACTCAACAAATCTATCACAAATAACGACTTTTCCTTGTTCAATATTTGGAAGTATAAACTCCTTTACAAGCTGTGCCCTTGATGCTGCATATAAAAGAGCTTCACATATATCATCCATTTCTTTATTTTCTATATCAAGAATTACATTTCTAATCTTCTCCCCAATTGGAGTTCCCCCTGGTTCTCGTGTTAAAACTACATCAAATCCCTTTGAAATTAAATACTCTTTAAGTAGATTTATTTGAGTTGTTTTCCCTGCTCCATCTGGCCCTTCAAATGTTATAAATATTCCCTTCAAAAAACATCACTCCTTAATAACAAAAATATACTCTGAATTTTCATCACTTATTCCGTTAAAGGTTATTTTGCCTCTATTTTGTTCTACAAAATCTATTATATCATCAGTTATTTCCTCACCCGGCATAAGAAGAGGGACACCTGGTGGATATGGAACAAGCATCTCAGCACTAATACGACCTACCGCCTCTTTAAGAGGTAATCTCTCTTTTTTACTATAATAAGCCCTCCTCATATTTATTCGGACTTTATAATCCTTCTTTAAAAAAGACTGCCTTTTATTTTCACCTTGTATAAATTTATTTTTAATATCTAATAGTGCAGTATATAGATATTCATAATAATCTTCCTTGTCAAACATACTTCCTATTAAAACTATATTATTATCATCAGACATCTCAACTTGTATTTTGTATTTTTTTCTTAATATTTCATTTAGATTATGTCCACCTATATCAGAAAAGATAACTATTCTTGTTGCATCTATATCATTAATTTTATGCTTTCCTATCCCTTCAATGCCCAATGTCTTATAACCTATTAAATTAAGCCTATTTCTTAATTTATTTGCATAATATATTGTTTTTTCTACAAGTTCCCTACCCCTTCTATTCATTATACCTATTGCTGTATCAATAGAGGACATTAAAAGATATGATGGACTTGTTGTTTGGAACATATTTAGCATAAATTTTATACCATCAATGTTATCTATATTTACGTTTAAGATTGAACACTGGGTTAATGCTGGAGTTGTTTTATGAAGACTGTATACTGCAGCATCTGCACCAAGTTCAACTGGATCCTTTGGTAAGTATGTAGAGCATTTTAAGTGGGCTCCGTGGGCAGAATCTATTAGTACGTAAATATTCCTCTTTTTTGCCTCTTTTATTACTTTTTCTAAATCAAAGCAGGTACCATAGTAGGTTGGATATGTAAGAACTATTGCCTTTGCGTCTAAATTCTTATCCATTACATCTATTATTTCTTCAACATCTAATGAGACAGGTATGTTAAATTCTTCATCTATAGTAGGATTAACATACACAACTTCTAAATCCCCTAAAATACAGGCAGAATATACTGACCTGTGGCAATTTCTCTGTATTATTATTTTCTCCTTTGGATTTAAAAGTCCTAAAATCATACTATATATTCCTGCTGTTGAACCGTTAACTAAAAAGAAGCTGTGTTTTGCACCATAAAATTCAGAGGCTCTCTGCTGAGCTTGTTTTATTATCCCTGTTGGTACGTGAAGGTTATCAGTTCCATCTACCTCTGTTACATCTATTGAAAATAAACTTTCCTTTAAAATTTCAAGTTCATTGAAATTAAGTGTATTTCCTTTATGCCCAGGCATATGAAATCTAATGTCAACTTCCTCTTTATATTTTAATAGATCATCTACTAAAGACAATTTTACTCCTCCTTTAAGTTATTATATATATTATAACAAAAATATAAAAATATAATAAAGCAATACTATTACATAATTTATTAACAAATGTCAAAAAATAATATAAAAAGTTTGAGGAGTGGTATTATGAGTAAAACTATAATCCGTGAACTTGTTACTGGATATGTTGAAAATTTAAAGGAAAGGATATCTTCAATTGTTAGGGAATTATATAAATTAAGTGATGGCTCAAATTGTGAAAATATAGCCTATAACGAACTTATAAAGCTTCTAAAGGATGAAGGATTTAATGTAACTGAAATACCTGATATTAAAAATGCATTCATTGCAAAGTACGGAAGCTCTGCTCCTAATATTGCATATATTTGTGAATATGACGCTGTAGATGGTCAAGGATATATAAATGGACATAATATACAATGCTCTATGAATGTATTAGGTGCTATAGGGTTAAAAAGAGCTATAAACGAAATTGGTGGCAGCTGTACTGTTTTTGGATGCCCAGCTGAGGAAAAGGAGCCTACAAAGATAAAAATGCTTCAAAATAATCTATTTAGTAATGTAGATGCTGCCTTATGTGCACATCCTTATACCAAAACATTAGAAAGTGGTTCTTCTTTATCTATGCTTATTTCAAGTTTACAATTTAAAGGTTCTGCATCATCTGCCCTTGTAAACTTTGATAAAGGAATAAACCCTATAACTCCTGCTGCAATAACAATAACAAATATTGAAACAATTAAATCTAAATATAAAGAACACATATACATAAACTATACATTAACCGACTGTCTTGATAATGTATGCTCTATAGCAGAAAAAAGCTGCGTTAAGGTTTTAATTAAATCAGATCAAGACAGGTTAATAGATTTTATTCAAGATGATATACTTGATATAGCAAGGCTTTATTCAAAAATATATAGATGCGATTTTGAAAACAACACAATAGCAAGATATGTTCCCTTTAAAACACACCAGGAACTTTCAAAGGTATTTTGCCATAATCTAAAGGAAAAGGGGATTGTTGATATACACGGACCTATGATTATGAGCCAAAGTTTAGATATGGCAAACATAAGCTATAAAATACCCTGTATTCATCCTTATATAGGTATAACAGAGGATAATGTAGAATATTATACAAAAGAGTTTGCAGATGCAACTATTAAGGATTTTGCATTAGAACAAATGATAAAGGCAGCAAGTTCCCTCGCACTTACTGGAATAGATATAATTGAAAATACAAAAATAATAAGCCACTAACTTGCTAGTGGCTTTTTCTTCATTATATTGTTTATTTTATTTATAAAATTTGTGCTTGGTTCAAAACAGAAACTATAGACCTTGTTATCTAATTTGTATATAACTCTATATAGATTATGTTTCTTGGTTGAGATGCAATATTCCTTATATTCAATATCATCACATATCTTATCTATAACCTTCTCAACCTTCATTATACTCTTTATATCAATACTTAACTCAACTTTTCTTCTATTTCCATCAAATCTTTCTATAATTAGTTCATCATCTATTATTTGATATCTGTAACGTCTGTTGCATTTTTTCCATATCTTAAATTGTAGGACTATTAGAAGTAAAACTATAAGATACAATGCATAGTGAAAATTATTTAAGTATTTTTTTAAATCAGTTAGAACAACTGCAAAATTAAGTACACATAAAAAAGTTATTATACCAAGTATAAACTTTGCAAACCTCTTTTGTTTGTACTCAACTATTTCTCTGTATAAATACCCCATATATATCTCCTTCTCTCTAAGTTTAACAAAGAGATTATATGACATATCTTAAAATAATGCCACATTCAAAAGAGGCTAAAAAATCAAACCTTCTTTTAAAAAACGCTATTAATGAAAACTGTTAGGCTTAATTATAGTTATAAATAGTTTATCTCACTTTTGTTTAGTTTTTCTCAATATAATGATTGTCTATTGTTTGACAATCATTATATTATTATATTTCAACATACTTTATAGTTTGTTATAAGTCCATATTCCCATAAAATATACAACTTAATATTTGCTTCATTTCATCAAAGTTAACTTTTACAGGATTCACCCTTGTTGAACCCTTTAAAGAATTCTCTGTAAGTTCATCTATATTTTGAAAAAATTCTTTTTCATCTAATCCTAAATCTTTAAAAGATAGAGGTATATTTAAATTTTTGTTTAGCTCTACTACCTCTTTTATAAAGTCTTTTGTTCCAATTTGAAGTGAAAGATACTTAAGCCTTTCTTTTACCTCTTCATCCTTTGAGTTAAACTTTAGAACATAGGGTAGGCATACTGCGTTTAATAGACCGTGGGATAAATTGTATTTTCCTCCTATTGCGTGAGATATACCGTGGGCCATACCAAGCCCTACATTTGAAAAGGCACAGCCAGCCATACACTGATATTTATGCACCTTATCTCGTGCCTTTTTATCTCCATTATAAGACGAAACTAAATATTTAAATATTCCTTTTACTGCACCTTCTGATAGTACTTCTGTAAACTCATCTATGTTTTTGTTTATATAACATTCTACAGCGTGTGTTAATGCATCCATTCCTGTTTCAGCAACTACTTCCTTTGGCATTGAATATGTCAAGGTAGAATCTAATATTGCATAATCTGGTATAAAGGCATCTGATTTTAGACCTATTTTTATATCTTTTTCTTTATATGTTATAACAGATGCCCTTGTAACCTCTGTTCCAGTCCCTGATGTTGATGGTATTGCAATAAACTTTGTCCTACGCCTTATCTGTGGCAAAGTTGTTCCCTCTACCTTTTCTATATCTAAATCATATTCATAAAATAATGTTATAGCCTTTGCTGCATCTATAGGAGAACCTCCCCCTATACCAATTACAGTGTCAGGATTAACCTTCTTCATTTCTTCTATTCCTAATTTAACAACTTCTGTTGTAGGGTTTTTAGTAACTCCTTTAAATATATGTACTTCTACATTTTTTTCCTTTAAGATACCAATAAGTTTATCTATAGCCCCATTGTCAAACATAGACCTTCCGCCAGTTACAATTAATACTTTTTTCATCTCTATGTTCTTTATATATTCAATTGAATTTTCTCCTATTATAATACTTTTCCCGTGAAATTTAAGTTCCTTCATCCTACCACCCCGTATAACATTTTTATTTATTATAACATAAAAAGTTTCATCCTGGTTTATAATACCAAAATGAAACTTTTTGAACTACCACCACTTATAGAAGTGGTAGCTTTGTAGTCGATACTAAAAGCGGAGCAAATTATCCCACGCTCAAAGGACTGTTCCTTCCCCAGATATACCATTTACATAGCTAATTTTAGCTTGTTTTTCGCTCTAATTTTATATATTTTCACAACATTCATCACCCACTTATAGAAATGGGCGACTTATGTTGCTGATTATGTTGAATTTTATATATAAAAAAGAGGGTAAAATCACCCTCTTAAAACATTTTTGCTATCATACTGCCTAATAATACTCCCAAAACTCCAACAACACCAGGTAATGTTGGTGGTGCTGGTAGTGGTAAATTCAGCTTCTTAAATAGAGCACCCAATATCATTCCTGCAACTGTTGCTAATAGTATTGTCATCATCTTACTTTCCCTCCTTTAATTATTTTGAAATCTTATCAATTACAACTGAACCAAGCCATACACCAAAGATACCCATAAAGGCATCAATAGTTGGTGGTGCTGGTACAGGTAGGGAAAGCTTTTGAAATATAAATCCAACAATCATTCCTGTAAGTAGTGATAATACTACAAGCTTTGCCTCCTTCAATGCTCCTTTCTCCTTTCAATCATAAACCCTCCGCCCACCCTAGCTATTATATTCTATATAAATTATTCTCAAAAATCAATAGAAAAATGTGCTATACTATTTTAAATTTTAGAAATATTATTGGTATTTATTGTATGATTGGGATACTCTCTGAAATTCAATCTATATTTCTAAAATCACTCTCAAACAAGAAAGGACAGGCATTCTAATCGAATACCCGCCCCAACAATTGACAAAGAGCCAAAATAAAAAGCTACCTTATTGGTAGCCTTCTATGGTGCGGGCGGAGGGACTTGAACCCCCACGCACTGGGCACTAGATCCTAAGTCTAGCGCGTCTGCCAATTCCGCCACGCCCGCTCGTTACATATTTATTATATAATATATTTTTTAAAAATGCAATGATAAAATTTGGCGACCCAGAAGGGGCTCGAACCCTCGACCTCCGGCGTGACAGGCCGGCACTCTAACCAACTGAGCTACTGGGCCATACTATCTTTAAGCGACCTACTCTCCCACACCGCGCGGTGCAGTACCATCGGCCCTGCAGTTAAATAGCGTATTCGGAATGGATACAGGTGCTTCCTCCACAACATTGTCATCAAATATTTTAAATGTTTGAAGTTTGATGTTGGATGTTAGACCTTTTACGTATTCCTAATGGGTCACTATTCCAACTTCAAGTTCCTTCAAAACTGCACAGCCAAGAAGTTCTTTTCTAACTTCTAATCTCTAACATCTAACTTCTAAATTGATCAAGCCCTCGACCTATTAGTACCAGTCAGCTAAACGCCTCACGACGCTTACACCTCTGGCCTATCAACCTGGTGTTCTTCCAGGGGTCTTACTAGCTTACGCTATGGGAAATCTCATCTTGAGGTGGGCTTCGCGCTTAGATGCCTTCAGCGCTTATCCCTTCCGAACATGGCTACCCAGCTGTGCCACTGGCGTGACAACTGGTGCACCAGAGGTTCGTCCATCCCGGTCCTCTCGTACTAAGGACAGCTCCTCTCAAATTTCCT
>NZ_AXAA01000041.1:0-14885 GCF_000472625.1 Caloramator sp. ALD01 | reverse complement strand
TCTTACCGTGGTCTACGTGTCCTATTGTTCCTATGTTTACGTGTGGCTTGGTTCTCTCAAAATGTGCCTTTGCCATTTCTCTTCTCCTCCTTTATACCTTTATAAATAAATCAATTAAATTAGTTCTCCTTGCTTCTTTCTCCAACTATTTGTGATTGGATACTTGCTGGAACTTCTTCATATGTTGCAAATTGCATTACATAAGTTCCTCTACCTTGAGTTCTTGAACGTAGAGTAGTTGCATATCCAAACATTTCTGCAAGTGGAACAAATGCTCTTATAACTTGAGCACCATTTCTTGGTTCCATACCTTCGATTCTTCCTCTTCTTGAGTTGATATCACCCATAACGTCTCCCATATATTCTTCTGGAACAACAACTTCAACCTTCATTATTGGTTCAAGAAGAACAGGGTCTGCCTTTTGCATTGCGTTCTTAAATGCCATAGAACCTGCAATCTTGAAGGCCATTTCTGAAGAGTCAACTTCGTGGTATGATCCATCAAATAGTACAACCTTACAATCTATAACTGGATATCCTGCAACAACACCACTTGTCATTGCTTCTTGGATACCTGCATCTATTGCTGGGATATATTCCTTTGGTATTACACCACCAACGATGTTGTTAACAAATTCATATCCCTTTCCTCTTTCTTGAGGTATAAGTTCAATCCAAGCATGACCGTATTGTCCACGACCACCTGATTGTCTTACGAACTTACCTTCAGCCTTAACAGCCTTTCTAATTGTTTCTTTGTAAGCAACTTGTGGCTTACCAACGTTACACTCAACCTTGAATTCTCTTTGAAGTCTGTCAACGATAATTTCAAGGTGAAGCTCACCCATACCTGCAATGATTGTTTGACCTGTTTCTTGGTCTGTATATGTTCTAAAGGATGGGTCTTCTTCTGCTAACTTTTGTAGTGAAAGTGCAAGCTTTTCTTGACCCGCCTTTGTCTTTGGTTCTATTGCAACAGAGATAACTGGTTCTGGGAATTCCATCTTTTCAAGGATTATTGGCTTATCTGGATCACATAGAGTATCTCCAGTTGTAACTTCCTTTAATCCAACTACTGCACCGATATCCCCAGCTCTAATTTCTTCAACTTCTTCTCTGTGGTTAGCGTGCATCTTAACAAGTCTTCCTATTCTTTCCTTCTTACCCTTTGTTGAGTTAAATACATATGTTCCTGCAGTAAGAATTCCTGAATATACTCTTGTAAATACAAGCTTTCCTACGAATGGGTCAGCCATTATCTTGAATGCAAGTGCTGATAATGGTTCTTCGTCACTTGCATGTCTTTCATCTTCTTCACCTGAATCTGGATTGATACCCTTTACTGATGGAATATCAACTGGTGATGGAAGGAATTCAACTACTGCATCAAGTAGTGGTTGAACACCCTTGTTCTTATATGAAGAACCACAGCAAACAGGAACTATTTCTCCAGCTATAGTAGCCTTTCTAAGTCCTGCTTTAATTTCTTCAACAGTGAATTCTTCACCTTCTAAGTACTTCATCATTAATTCTTCATCTGTTTCTGCAACAGCTTCTATTAAGTTTGTTCTATATTCTTCTGCTAATTCCTTTAATTCTTCTGGAATTTGTGTATGTTCTGAAGTTGTTCCAAGGTCATCTGTGTATATAAGTGCTTCATTTGCAATAAGGTCAATTACACCCTTGAATGTATCTTCCTTACCTATTGGTAATTGTATTGGAACTGGCTTTGCACCAAGTCTGTCCTTCATCATTTGAACAACGTTGAAGAAATCAGCACCCATTATATCCATCTTATTAACGTATGCTATTCTTGGAACACCATACTTATCTGCCTGTCTCCATACTGTTTCTGATTGTGGTTCAACTCCACCTTTTGCACAGAATACAGCAACAGCACCATCAAGTACACGAAGTGATCTTTCAACTTCAACTGTGAAGTCTACGTGTCCTGGTGTGTCTATTATGTTTATTACATGGCCTCTCCATTGACATGTAGTTGCTGCTGATGTTATAGTGATACCTCTTTCTTGCTCTTGTACCATCCAGTCCATTGTAGCAGCACCTTCGTGAACTTCACCTATTTTGTGAGTTCTTCCTGTATAGAAAAGAATACGTTCTGTAGTTGTTGTCTTACCTGCGTCTATATGCGCCATTATACCTATATTTCTAACCTTCTCAAGTGGTACTAATCTCGGCACTATTTTTCCTCCTCTCTAGGATACTATTTGTATATAGGGAAACCCTAAATGCACATTAACATTATGTGCATTTAGGGTGATTTTTATAAATTTATTACCATCTGTAGTGAGCAAACGCCTTGTTTGCTTCTGCCATCTTATGAGTATCTTCCTTCTTCTTAACAGCAGCACCTGTGTTGTTTGCTGCATCCATTATTTCGCCAGCAAGTCTTAGTCTCATGTACTTTTCTCCTCTATTTCTTGCTGCATCAACTAACCATCTGATACCAAGTGTTTGTCTTCTATCTGGTCTAACTTCAACAGGAACTTGGTAAGTTGCTCCACCTATTCTTCTTGCTTTAACTTCAAGAACTGGCATAACGTTGTTCATTGCAGCTTCAAATACTTCAAGTGGATCCTTTCCTGTCTTTTCTCTTATTATTTCAAATGCATCGTAGCATATCTTTTGTGCTACGCCCTTCTTCCCGTCCCACATAATCTTGTTGATAAGCTTTGTTACAACAGTGCTATTATATATTGGATCAGGAAGTACTTCTCTCTTTGGAACATAACCCTTTCTTGGCACTTTTCTTCCCTCCTTAACATTAGAATTTAAGTTCATCGGTACTCGGCTTTCGCCGCAAAGTGCTCTGTTAATGCAATCTATATAACCCTAGAAGGAGCTTTCATTGCATTGCACACAGCACTAAATATTAAATTACTTCTTTGGTCTCTTAGTACCGTATTTTGATCTTTGTTGCTTTCTGTTAGCAACACCAGCACAGTCAAGAGTACCTCTTACGATGTGATATCTAACACCTGGAAGGTCCTTTACTCTTCCACCTCTTATTAGAACAACGCTGTGTTCTTGTAGGTTGTGTCCTTCACCAGGAATGTACGCAGTAACTTCAATTCCATTAGTTAGCCTTACTCTGGCAATCTTTCTTAACGCTGAGTTTGGCTTCTTTGGAGTTGTAGTCTTAACTACTGTACATACTCCTCTCTTTTGAGGGCAAGCCTTAAGAGCTGGTGATTTTGACTTCTTTTCAACCTTTTCTCTTCCAAGTCTTACTAGCTGGTTAATTGTTGGCATATGTGCACCTCCTTCCAAAAGTGAAACACATTATATAAAAATAATGTTTAAGCTAATCCTTTAAAATACATGCTGCAGACGCACCAACATCGATACCACACAATCTACCTAATTCTTCCATACTTTCAACAACTACCAATTCAACTTTATTAACACTACATAGATCGATTATTGGTTGAGTCACTTTTTTATCTGCGTCCTTCGCAACATATACAATTTTTGCAGTTGCCTGCTTTATTGCCTTTAATGTCTGCTTGGCTCCTACAATCTTTTTGTTTGGCAACTTTCCGCTCATTTTACCACCCTCTAAAAAGGCAAAAATAACATTGACTATGGACAGCAAAATGCTGTCCCATAGTCACACAAACTTAATTTTAACACCTAATATTCAATGTGTCAACAATAGTATGTTATTATTTTGTTAAATCAGCATCTGTATTTTCTTCCTCTGCTGTGTGTATTTGTATACTTCTATATTTTGTCATACCAGTTCCTGCTGGTATTAGTTTACCTATGATAACATTTTCCTTTAATCCTACAAGTGGGTCAATCTTACCCTTTATTGCTGCATCTGTTAGAACTCTTGTTGTTTCTTGGAATGATGCTGCAGATAGGAATGAATCTGTCGCAAGTGCAGCCTTTGTAATACCAAGTAATGATACCTTTCCTTCTGCCTTTCTTAAACCTTTTTCTTCTGCTTCTCTGTTTACTTCCTCGAACTCGAACATATCTACAAGGCTTCCAGGCAATAAATCAGTATCTCCTGCATCTTCTATTTTTATCTTTCTCATCATTTGTTTAATTATAATTTCAAGGTGCTTATCGTTAATTTCAACCCCTTGCATTCTGTAAACTTTTTGTACTTCTGCAAGTAGGTATGCTCTAACAGCTTCAACACCCTTAATTCTAATTAAATCGTGTGGGTTAACTGAACCTTCAGTTAAAAGGTCACCAGCCTCTATTACCTGACCATCATAAACCTTAAGTCTTGAACCATATGGTATTGGATATACTCTCTCTTCTCCTGAATTTGAAGTTACTGTTACTAACTTTCTCTTTCTATCTTCAGTTACCTTAACAAGTCCTCCAATTTCAGAAAGTATTGCAAGTCCCTTTGGTTTTCTTGCTTCAAATAGCTCTTCTACTCTTGGAAGACCTTGTGTAATGTCGGCACCAGCTACACCACCTGTGTGGAATGTTCTCATTGTAAGCTGAGTACCAGGTTCACCGATAGATTGTGCAGCAATAATTCCTACTGCTTCACCTATGTTTGTCTTATCCCCTGTTGCCATATTCATACCATAACACTTTGAACATACTCCATATCTTGTTTTACAAGTAAATACGCTTCTAATCTTAACTTTTTGTATTCCAAGCTTTTCTATCTTGTTTGCTACTTCTTCAGTTATATATTCATTCTTTGCAACAAGTACCTCTCCTGTTTCAGGATTTATAACATCCTCTGCAGCATATCTACCATATACTCTATCCTTAAGTGGTTCAATTACTTCATTTCCATCCTTTATAGCTTCAACGTAGAATCCTTCGTGAGTTCCACAATCCTCTTCTCTTACTATAACATCCTGTGAAACGTCAACAAGTCTTCTTGTTAAGTAACCTGAGTCTGCTGTTCTTAATGCTGTATCTGCAAGACCTTTTCTTGCACCATGTGTTGAAATGAAGTATTCAAGCACGTTAAGACCTTCACGGAAACTTGCTCTAATTGGAAGCTCGATAATCTTACCTGATGGGTTTGCCATAAGTCCTCTCATACCACAAAGCTGTCTAATTTGGTTCTTTGAACCTCTTGCTCCTGAATGTGCCATCATATATATTGGGTTTAACTTATCAAAGCTATCCATAAGAGCATTTGTAACTGCTTCTGTTGTTTTAGTCCATGTATCTATAACGCTATTATATCTTTCCTCTTCTGATATAAGACCACGTCTAAACATCTTTTGGATTTCATCAACATTAGCATCTGCTTGAGCAAGCAATTCCTTTTTAGCCTCTGGTATAATCATATCTGAAACTGAAACTGTTATAGCACCTCTTGTTGAGAATTTAAATCCAAGTGCCTTAATCTTATCAAGAGTTATTGAGGCTTGTGTTGGTCCGTGTTTCTTATAAACTCTATCTACAATTTTACCTAATTGCTTTTTATCAACTAAGAAATCAATTTCAAGATCAAACATATTATCTGGATTTGTTCTATCTACAAATCCTATATCTTGTGGAATAGCTTCGTTAAATATAATCCTACCTGGAGTAGCCTTAATTATCTTGCTAACCTTTTGACCATTTATCTCCTTAGTAACCTTTACGTTTATCTTTGCATGTATTCCTACTTCTCCTAACTGATAAGCAAGTAGCACTTCTTCTGGTGATGAGAAATACTTTCCTTCTCCCTTTTCACCTTCTTTTTCGATTGTTAAATAGTAAGAACCAAGTACCATATCCTGTGATGGAACTGTAACTGGCTTACCATCTGAAGGTTTTAGCATATTATGAGCTGCAAGCATTAAGAATCTTGCTTCAGCCTGTGCTTCTACTGATAATGGTACGTGAACAGCCATTTGGTCACCGTCAAAGTCTGCATTATATGCAGTACATACAAGAGGATGAAGCTTGATTGCACGTCCTTCTACTAAAACTGGTTGGAATGCTTGGATTCCAAGTCTATGTAGAGTAGGAGCACGGTTTAATAGTACTGGATGGTCTTGAATTACCTCTTCAAGTATATCCCATACTTGGTTGTTAACCTTTTCAACCATCTTTTTAGCACTCTTTATATTATGAGTTATACCCTTATCAACAAGTGCCTTCATTACAAAAGGCTTAAATAGCTCAAGTGCCATTTCTTTTGGTAGACCACATTGATACATCTTAAGTTCTGGTCCTACTACTATAACAGAACGTCCTGAATAGTCAACACGCTTACCAAGTAGGTTTTGACGGAATCTACCCTGCTTACCCTTTAACATATCTGAAAGGGATTTTAATGGTCTATTACCAGGGCCTGTAACTGGTCTTCCACGTCTGCCATTATCAATAAGTGCATCTACTGCTTCTTGAAGCATTCTCTTTTCATTTCTAACAATTATATCTGGTGCTCCAAGATCAAGTAGTCTCTTTAGTCTGTTATTTCTATTTATAACTCTTCTATATAAATCATTAAGGTCTGATGTTGCAAATCTACCACCATCTAATTGTACCATTGGTCTTAAATCTGGTGGTATAACTGGTATTACGTCTAAAATCATCCATTCTGGTTTGTTGTTAGATTTTCTAAAGGCTTCAACAACCTCAAGTCTTCTTATAGTTCTAACCTTCTTTTGTCCTGTACTTCCTTCTAAATCTGCTCTTAGTTCCTTTGCAAGCTTTTCTAAATCTATTTCTTGAAGAAGTTCCTTAACAGCCTCCGCACCCATTCCTGCTCTAAAGGAACCTTCACCATACTTTTCTACAGCCTCTCTATACTCCTTCTCAGTAAGAACTTGCTTCTTTGATAATCCAGTATTGCCTGGGTCTATTACTACATAAGCAGCAAAATAAAGTACCTTTTCTAAGGATCTTGGAGACATATCAAGAATTAATCCCATTCTTGATGGAATTCCTTTAAAATACCATATATGTGATACAGGTGCTGCAAGCTCTATATGTCCCATTCTTTCACGTCTTACCTTTGACTTTGTTACCTCAACACCACATCTATCACAAACTATACCCTTATATCTTACTCTTTTATACTTACCACAATGACATTCCCAGTCCTTAACAGGACCAAATATTCTTTCACAGAAAAGACCATCCTTTTCTGGCTTTAATGTTCTATAGTTTATTGTTTCTGGCTTTTTAACTTCACCCTTTGACCATTCTCTTATCTTTTCAGGAGAAGCTAAACCTATTTGAATGGAATCAAAATTATTTAATTCGAACAAGAGGACATCCTCCCTTCATTTTTTATTATGGACTACCTACACATTTTGTAGGTAGTCTCTATTTTATTATTCTTCAAAATCATCAAAGCTATCTAAATCTTCATCCATACCAAAATCATCCATCTTTATATCCTCATCCATTAAGGAGCCTATATCTATGTCTTCATCCATCATATCTTCATTTTCTTCACTATCTTCATAAACGATATCTTCCTGTGGTGCAGTTGGGAAGATTCCCTCTACACTTTCCATAGTTTCTTGCATTTCTTCTAAATCATCCTCAATGTCTTCTTTAATTGTGATTTCTTGCTTATCATCAGTAAGCACCTTAACATCAAGACATAGAGATTGTAATTCCTTAATAAGAACCTTAAATGATTCTGGAACTCCTGGTTCTGGTATATTTTCTCCCTTAACTATTGCTTCATATGTCTTAACACGTCCTACAACGTCGTCAGACTTAACTGTTAGTATTTCTTGTAGCATATGAGCTGCTCCATACGCTTCTATTGCCCAAACTTCCATTTCACCAAATCTTTGACCACCAAATTGCGCCTTACCGCCAAGTGGTTGTTGAGTAACAAGTGAGTATGGTCCTGTTGATCTTGCATGTATCTTGTCATCAACAAGGTGTGCAAGTTTTAACATATACATATAACCAACTGTTACTCTATTATCAAATTCTTCACCTGTTCTACCGTCTCTTAATCTTATCTTCCCATCTGGACTAAATCCAGCAAGCTCTAAACATTTTTCAATGTCCTCTTCTGTTGCTCCATCAAATACAGGAGTTGCTACATGCCATCCAAGCTTTGATGCTGCAAGGCCTAAGTGCACTTCTAATACCTGACCTATGTTCATACGTGATGGAACACCAAGTGGGTTAAGTACTATTTGAAGTGGTCTTCCATCTGGTAAATATGGCATATCTTCAACAGGAAGAACTCTTGAAATAACACCCTTATTCCCGTGACGACCAGCCATCTTGTCACCAACAGAAATCTTTCTCTTTTGAGCTATATATACTCTTACAAGTTCATTTACCCCTGGTGGAAGCTCATCTCCATTTTCTCTTGTAAATATCTTAACGTCTACTATTATACCTGCTTCTCCGTGAGGTACTCTCAAGGATGTATCTCTAACTTCTCTTGCCTTTTCTCCAAATATTGCTCTAAGTAGTCTTTCCTCTGCTGTAAGTTCAGTTTCTCCCTTTGGAGTTACTTTACCAACAAGTATATCACCTGATCTTACTTCTGCACCTATTCTAATTATACCTCTATCATCAAGATCCTTTAGAGCATCTTCTCCAACGTTTGGTATATCCCTTGTTATTTCTTCTGGTCCAAGCTTTGTATCTCTTGCTTCACATTCGTATTCTTCTATGTGGATTGATGTGAATACATCATTCATAACAAGTTCTTCTGAAATAAGAATAGCGTCCTCATAGTTGTAACCTTCCCAAGTCATAAAACCTATTAGTATGTTCTTACCAAGAGCAATTTCACCTTGGTCAATTGAAGGTCCGTCTGCTATGATATCGCCCTTCTTTACTCTATCACCTTCATTAACAATAGGTCTTTGATTTATGCAAGTGCCTTGGTTGGATCTTTTGAACTTTATTAATTTATAAGTATCTATCTTTCCATCTTCATCTCTCTTTATTTGAACTGTATCACCAGTAACCCTTACAACAACTCCATCTGCCTTTGCAAGAGGAATTACTCCTGAATCCTTTGCTGCTTTATACTCAATACCTGTTCCTACAATTGGTGCCTCAGTCTTTATTAATGGTACCGCTTGACGCTGCATGTTTGAACCCATTAGAGCTCTGTTTGCGTCATCATTTTCAAGGAATGGTATCATAGCTGTTGCAACTGAAACAATTTGTTTTGGTGATACGTCCATTAAATCAACTTGATTTGGAGATACTACAACTATCTCCTTCTTTGCTCTTGCAGTAACTCTCTTATCTATAAATCTTCCATTTTCATCTAATGGTTCGTTTGCCTGTGCTATTATATATTGGTCTTCTTCATCAGCTGTTAAATACACAACTTTATCTGTTACTAATCCATTTTGCTTATCAACTATTCTATATGGAGTTTGTATAAATCCATATTCATTTACCCTTGCATAGGTTGCAAGTGAGTTTATAAGACCTATGTTTGGACCTTCTGGTGTCTCTATTGGACACATTCTACCATAGTGTGAGTGGTGAACGTCTCTAACTTCGAATCCAGCTCTTTCTCTTGAAAGACCTCCTGGTCCTAATGCAGAAAGTCTTCTTTTGTGTGTAAGTTCTGATAGTGGGTTTGTTTGGTCCATAAATTGTGAAAGCTGTGAGCTACCAAAGAATTCTTTTATAGCTGCTGCTACTGGTCTTATATTAATTAATTGTTGTGGAGTTACTACATCTAAATCCTGAATTGTCATTCTTTCCTTTATTACTCTTTCCATTCTTGATAAACCAATTCTAAATTGGTTTTGAAGTAGTTCTCCAACTGCTCTTAATCTTCTATTACCAAGGTGATCTATATCATCAACATATCCTATACCAAAGGATAAGTTTAGACAGTAGCTTATTGAAGCAAATATATCATCTTTAATAATATGCTTTGGAATTAATTGATGTATATTTTGTCTTATTGCATCCTTAACATCTTCTTCATCTTGATACTCATCTAATATTGCTTTAAGTGTAGGATAATGTACAAACTCTCTAATATTTAAGTCGCTTAAATCATATGGTAAATTTAAACTGTGAATATCTACAAAATTATTGCCTATTACCTTAACTCTTTTCCCTTCAACAAGAACATCAACTACATTTATACCTGAGTTTTGGATAGCCCAAGCTGTTTCTCTTGATATTTTTTGACCTTCTTCAACAAGAATTTCACCTGTTTCAGGGTGAGCAATGGTATCGGCAGCAATTTGTCCAGCTAATCTTAAAGCCAATGCTAACTTTTTATTAAATTTATATCTTCCAACTCTTGATAAATCGTATCTCTTTGGATCAAAGAATAAACCTTCTATTAATGTTGTAGCACTTTCAACTGTTGGTGGTTCACCTGGTCTTAATCTCTTATAGATTTCAATAAGACCTTCTTCAGTTGTCTTTGTACTGTCCTTTTCTATAGTTGCTCTTAGGTGTTCATCTTCTCCAAAGAATTGAATAATTTCGTTATCTAATCCTAATCCAAGTGCTCTAATAAATACTGTTAAAGGTAGCTTTCTTGTTTTATCTATTCTAACGTAGATTATGTCGTTAGAATCGGTTTCATATTCTATCCAAGCACCTCTATTTGGAATAATTGTAGATGAGTATAGTCTTTTACCAGATTTATCAATTGTTTCTGCATAGTACGCACCTGGTGACCTTACTAACTGGCTTACTATTACTCTTTCTGCACCATTGATTATAAATGTACCTTGTTCTGTCATTAATGGGAAATCTCCCATAAAGACTTCTTGATCCTTAACTTCTCCGGTCTCTTTGTTAACCAATCTCACCTTTACCTTCAAAGGTGCTGCATATGTTGCATCTCTTTCCTTGCACTCTTCGACAGTATATTTAATATTGTCATAGTCCAGCTTGTAGTCAACAAATTCTAAAACTAAATTACCTGTGTAGTCTGTGATTGGATTAACGTCTTCAAAAACTTCCCTTAACCCTTCATCTAAGAACCATTGATATGAGTTAAGCTGTACTTCGATAAGATTTGGCATGTCAATTACTTCTTTGATTTTTGAGAAGCTCATCCTTGTTCTCTTGCCAACTTGAACAGGATGCACAATGTTGTTTTCAGGATGTACCATTAAAATCTCACCCCTTATGTATTAATAAATGGCTATTGACACTATATATTAAGTTAAATAAAATATTTATCAGCTATCTATATATTTTTTACATAATATGAAAATAATATACAAAATATATTATTTTATTGCATAATAATCCCATTATTCGTGCATTTTAATATAATACCATAATGTGTCCCTTATGTCAAGATAATAATAAAAAGCTCTATTAAATTTATTCTAAATAAATCAAATATTTAATACTTGATAAGTTAATTTTACAAATAAAAAAACATCTTACAAACTCTGTATAAGACAAAAAGAGTTACTGAACTTAAGTTCAGTAACTCCTTTTTATTGTTAATCTAAAATTACTTTATTTCAACAGTTGCTCCTACTTCAGCAAGCTTTGCCTTAATTTGTTCAGCTTCTTCCTTGCTTACAGCTTCCTTTAGAGTCTTTGGAGCGTTATCAACAAGATCCTTAGCTTCCTTTAATCCAAGACCAGTTAATTCTCTTACAACCTTGATTACCTTAACCTTTTCAGCACCAGCGTTTGCAAGAATTACATCGAATTCAGTCTTTTCTTCAGCTGCTGGAGCTGCTGCAGCTGCTGCACCTGCTACTGCAACAGGAGCTGCTGCACTTACACCAAACTTTTCTTCACATGCTTTTACTAATTCATTTAGTTCAAGAACAGTCATATTTTCTATAGCTTGAATGATTTCTTGAATTGTCATTTTAAAACACCTCCACTAAATTTTAATTATTATGCATTTGCTTCTTCTTTTTGTTTTCTAATAGCATCAAGCACATAAACAAGGCTTGATAATGGTGACTTGATACTTCCAAGGAATTTTGCAATAAGAACATCTCTTGGTGGTATCTTTGATAGTTCAACAACCTTAGCTGTGTCAAATAGTTGTCCTTGTACAACACCTGCTTTTAGTTGTATTGCTTTATTCTTTTCAGCAAAGTTAGCAAGGATTCTTGCTGGTGCAGTTGGATCGTCATATCCAAAAGCAATAGCAACTGGTCCTTCAAAGTATTGTTCTAAACCTTCAATACCTGCTTCCTTAGCTGCTCTTAAAGCTAAAGTATTCTTTACAACTTTGTATTCAACGCCCGCTTCTCTCATACTCTTACGAAGCTCAGTATCTTGCTCAACTGTAATTCCTATATATGATGTCAAAATAGCTGCTTGGGCTTTTTGGAATTTTTCTGCAAGTTCTCTTACTTTTGCTTCTTTAATCTCTCTGTTGCCCACCGTTTACACCTCCTTGTCTTTTATATAGGCCCTTTGTATAACACAAAAGGCCTCCCGTAGACATAGAGAGGCCTAAATATCATATCTAAAACCTCGGTAGGTTGGTTTCCCGTTATGCACTATGGCACCTACTGTCTACGGCATTTTTTTCATATTCAGTTCGACTTTATTATTATATCAAAATCGTAGCAGCGTGTCAATATATTATTCAAGAGTCTTTGCTGGATTTATCTTTATTCCAGGTCCCATTGTACTTGAAACTGTAACACTCTTGATGTATTGTCCCTTTGCTGCTGCTGGCTTAGCCTTTACTATAGCTTCCATTAATGTATGGAAGTTATCAAGAAGCTTTTCAGTTCCAAATGACTTCTTTCCAATTGGAACGTGTACTATAGCAGTCTTGTCAACTCTATATTCAACTTTACCAGCTTTGATTTCAGCTATTGCCTTAGCAACATCAAATGTAACTGTACCTGATTTTGGGTTTGGCATAAGTCCTTTTGGACCAAGTATCTTACCTAATCTACCTACAACACCCATCATATCTGGAGTTGCAACTACTACATCATAGTCAAACCAGTTTTCCTTTTGAATCTTATCAACAAGTTCTTCTGCACCTACGTAATCTGCACCTGCAGCTTCAGCTTCCTTAGCCTTATCTCCCTTAGCAAATACTAAAACCTTAACTGATTTTCCTGTACCGTGTGGAAGAACAACTGCTCCTCTAACTTGTTGGTCAGCATGTCTTGGGTCTACACCAAGTCTTACATGCACTTCAATTGTTTCATCAAACTTAGCTTTAGCAGTTTGGATTGCTAAATCTAAAGCTTCCTTTGGACTGTAAAGCACGCTTTTATCAACAAGCTTTGCACTTTCTAAATAATTCTTTCCTCTTCTCATCTTTAACCCTCCTTATGTGGTATTAGCGGTTATAACCTCCCACTAAAAAGCAGGAAATTACTCAACTATTTCAATTCCCATACTTCTTGCAGTTCCCTTAATCATGCTGATTGCAGCATCTAATGAACCTGCATTTAGGTCTGGCATCTTAAGTTCAGCTATTTCTCTTACCTTAGCCATTGAAACCTTAGCTACCTTTTGCTTGTTTGGTACTGCTGAACCTGACTCTATTCCAGCTGCCTTCTTTAATAATACTGCTGCTGGAGGAGTCTTTAGTATAAAACTAAATGATCTGTCTTGGTATATTGTGATAACAACTGGGATTATTAATCCTGCTTGGTTTGCAGTCTTTGCATTGAATTCCTTACAGAATCCCATAATGTTAACACCATGTTGACCTAATGCTGGACCTACTGGTGGCGCTGGAGTTGCCTTGCCTGCAGGTAGTTGAAGTTTTACCATACCTACTACTTTCTTTGCCATTTTCTATACACCTCCTTAAAATGCGAAATCATATCTTTTCAATCTGGTTAAAATCCAATTCGACAGGTGTTTCCCTACCGAACATATTAACCAGAGCTTTTATCTTTTTCTTTTCATAATTTATTTCCTTAATTTCGGCTATGCAGCTTTCTAATGCACCACTTATTATCCTTACATTTTCACCAACTTCTACATCTATAAGCTGCACTGGTTCAACTATTCCCATTGCCTCAACCTCTTCATCAGATAAAGGCACTGGTTTTGAGCCTGGGCCAACAAAGCCAGTAACACCTCTTGTGTTTCTAACTACATACCAGGACTCATCAGTCATAACCATTTTAACCAAAACATATCCAGGAAATTTTTTTCTTTGTACTACTCTTGTTTTATCATTTTTAGTCTCAACGACATCCTCTAAAGGAATTTGAACGTCTTGAATAAGGTCGTGTAAACCTCTATTGTCTATTGTTTTTTCCAAGTTTGCCTTAACCTTATTTTCATAACCTGAGTATGTGTGTACTACATACCATCTTGCTCTTTCTGCCATAGCTTAAGGGACTAACCTCTATAGTCCCTCCCTCCTTTTTATTTAAAATAATTGAGGACACCCTTTAGTATGTTACTAAATACTGAATCGTATACGGCTATTACTACTGTAAAGAACAACATAACCACAAGTGTCTTTATAGTTGATTCCTTTACATCGTTTAATGTAGGCCATGTAATTTTCTTAAATTCGGCCTTTATATCCTTAAAATATGACACTACCCCATTTGATTTAGCTGCCATAAGATTCACATCCTTAATCAAAATTACTTTGTTTCCTTATGAACTGTATGCTTTTTGCAGAATTTGCAATACTTGTTTAGCTCTATTCTATCTGGGTCATTCTTCTTGTTCTTAGTTGTGTGGTAATTTCTTTGCTTACATTCTGTACAAGCTAATGTTATCTTTACTCTCACCTTCTACACCTCCTAGTTGAGAAAAGTGCTACATTACTATTTTTGAGCATTCTATTTAAATTTATCATAAATATTATATTGTGTCAAGAAGACAAATAAATTTAATATTTACCATATTAAAAGTAAAATAGGAAGCTCAGGATAAACCTAAGCTCCCAATACTATTATTCAAAAATCTTAGCAACAACACCAGCACCTACAGTTCTTCCACCTTCACGGATAGCAAATCTTAATCCTTCTTCCATAGCGATTGGAGTG
>NZ_AXAA01000040.1:0-15269 GCF_000472625.1 Caloramator sp. ALD01 | reverse complement strand
CTTTGAAAAAGTCCGTAATTCGGCACAGGACGTGCCGAGCCGAGCGGCCATCAGGACGATGGCATCGCGAGGGTAGGACTTTTTCAAACAAAGAAAAGCTTAGAATTGCTTGGCGAAATGAACCGATGCCCAAGAAATCCTTAATGGGGCTAATCAAACATAACTTTTCTAACAATCTAAGGCTATAGAAGTTATTCTGTAGCCTTAGATTGTTAGAAAGAAAACCCCAACTACAATACACAATATCCCAAATAGCTTATACTTTCCTATTCTTTCTCCTAAAAGAAAATATGCAAGAAGAAGTGTCCAGATATAGGTTATCGAATTTAGAGGAAGCACAAGGCTATATGGGATATATCTTAAAAGAGCTATGTTAAGTATTGCCCCAAGGCAGTAGAAAAGTCCTCCTATGTATATGTATTTATTCAAAATTAAAGTCTTTAGAGAATTTAAATTAGAAGATGCCCTTTTTAAAAAATATCCTCCCAGAGAACCACATAGTGTCATAGAGATTAATATAAAAAATGTCTTTAAACTCATACCTTATTTTCCTTTCCAAGTAGAGTAACGCCTAAAATAATAATTAAGATGCCTATTAAGTTATATATTGAGATTGTTTCTCCTAAAAAAATATATCCATTAATTAGAGCAAAAACATATGAAATACACATAAGAGGATAAAGAACAGAAAGTTCCCCATTTTTAAAGGCAAAAATCATAAAAAGAGCACCAAAACCATATAGTAAAAATCCAATTGCAATATTTATAAGTTTGTTGTTAGTCTGCGAAAATTTCCAAAAAAGCTGTCCGTTTGCAGTTAAAAAGGCAGATACAATCATAAGTAGTATTCCTTTGTTAAAAGTCTTTTTCATCATTTCCACCTCAAATTTTTAAATCCTTCAAGCCTTCTATTATTGTTTATCAAAAATCTATTTTCCACAAGATTAAAAAGGGGCATATCTGAAAGTGAGTCGGAGTAGCAGAGGCTATTTTCTTTATCAATTTCAATATCTTCTTCCGCTAATAGTTTTTTTAGTCTTAAAACCTTCTCCTCACCCTTGCAGTTTTCCCCATCTATTATATTTGTATATCCTTCTCTATTTTTCCTTAAAATCGTTCCAAGGACATAATCAACATCGAAGTATTTTTTAAAATACCTTATATAACATTCAGGTGAGGCAGAGATTAATATAACTGTATATCCTTCTTTTTTTCTTTTTATAATTTCCTCCTTTGCATCAAAAAAGGTATGATTTAATATCTTTTCCTTAAAAAAATCCTCAAGATCCCCTTCATCTAAGTAATTTATTACATAGAACATCTCTTCCTTTGCCCTTTTAGTATCAATTATTTTTAATAAATAGAGTAATAGCATCAAAAATAACCTTGGAAGTCCTATTATAGATTTAGGCCTTTTTTTTAGAGTATAAAAAAGAAGCATAAACATAGAGTCGCCATTTATAATTGTTTTATCCACATCAAATATTGCAACCTTTTTAATCAAAACAAAACCTCCCTCTTATTATGTAAATAAAAGAATAGCCGCACTGCAAATTCCCCAAAGTATAACATCAACTATAATTCCTGTATCTGTAAGAACAGCCTCTGTAGGGCTTCCCCCTAAATCCTTTATTTCTGTTAAATACTTATATCTAAAAAGCCCATAGATAACAAATATATTTGTTATCATCATATATTTGTGGTTGTAGGCAAAGAAGGTATAAAGGGAGTAAAAAATTATTGTACATCCGCACACAATGTTTGAAATATCATCTAAAAATTTAATTGAATAGTCATCAAGTATTCTTCTGTGCTTTGTTGCATCATCCTCTAAGCATTTTAGTTCATTTTTCCTCTTTTCAAACCCTAAGAATAGAGAAATAAATAGAGTACAAAGAAGTATCCAAACAGAAAGCTCAACATTAATAACAACTCCACCTGCAATAACCCTTAATATAAACCCTATTGCAATGGATATAACATCAAGGAGAACCAGGTGCTTTACCTTAAAGGTATAGATTATATTATTTATAAAATATATCATCAATATAATAAGTAGATACTTATTCAAATAGAAGGCGGTAGATAAAGATACTATAATTAATACAATCATCTCTATTATTGCACTTTTAATTGAAACCCTTCCGCTTGCAATAGGTCTATTCTTCTTTTTAGGATGTATCTTATCCTGCTCTAAATCCTTTATGTCGTTCATAATATACACAGAGGATGAAATAAGACAGAAGCAGAAGAAGGCCAATACAACCTTTGCTATGCTGTCTAATTCTAAAAATTTTTTAGAGAAGATAATAGCTCCAAATACAAAGAAGTTTTTTATCCACTGCTTTGGACGCATAAGTTCTATATATTTATTCATACGCTTCATCCCTTCTAAATACAGTTAATGACAAAATAATAAATAACCAACAAACTATAAAAGAATATCTGTTTTGTGATTCTGTTATTAAGTATAAAAGTCCATATCCACAGAATGTTATATAAAATAAGTTTATAATTGGATTATCTATATATTGCCTTTTATTAAATAAACCTATGTAGGTTAATAGAAGTATTATAAAATAATATAGATTTACATACAACATTCCATTATGCAGTATATCTATTTGTAAGGATTTAGTGTCGGCCTGTGCCCAGAAAAAACCTCCAAAATCTCCAGATGCCCACTGGGTGGAGTATTTTATTAAGAAGAAGTATATGAGCTTTGGTAGAGGAGTCTTTGTATATCTCTCCTTTACCTTTTCCTTTATTGCCTTTTCTAATTCTTTATCGTCATCAAAGGAGGCTATAAACTTTGCATCCTCCATATTCCATCTTCCGTAGGTTTCAAGGTTTGAACCCCTCAAAACACTTGTCCATTTAGTTTCACATCCCCTCCATAGGTTGTACTGGAGTATCCCCATTCTTTTTAGTATTGTATTTGCAGTAATCATAGGAATTAAAAAGGCTAAAAGGATTAGGAGTATAGATTTTGATTTTGTAAAAAAGTTTTTCTTAAAGTAAATAAGTATAAACATAATATAAGCTACCACAACAACATCTGCAACCATTCTAAAAATATGACCGATTCCAAGTATAAGTCCACTTAAAATTAACGTATTTGTGTTAGCTTTATTTTTCATAACAAGAATAAACACATATATGCTAAGTAGATAAAAAGGCATTGCTATATTTTCAGAACAGTATACGGCAGAATATGCAATAAGTGGGGGGTATGTGGCGGTGATAAAGGAACCATAAAGGGCAGTTTTTTTAGAGTTAAAGGCTTCCTTTGAAATAAGGTAAACAAGGAATATATCTAATGTAGATAAAAGTGCATTAATTACCTTTATAGCAAGAAGAGAATTTGCAAAAAGTCTTCTAATTAAAGCAAAGTATAAAACCGTCATAGTCATATGGGGATATCTTGCATAGTAGTTTTTATTATGAAACATTGAATAATCCCCTAATAAGAACATTTTACTTCGTATAAACATTCCTGCAAAGTCAGATACTGGTCTGTTATCAAGGGTAACTACATAGTATAGTCTTAGTGCTAATCCAAATAGGACTACAAATACTAAAATTATCTTAGGATTTAATTCTTTTTTTAGAGCGTACAAAAATAATATAAATGATAATGTGAAAAATAGAATAAGATATATATTTAATGTTTTAAAGTACTTTGCATAGGCATATACAAACCCAAGGCTTGCTATTATTATAGGTATAAAAAGAATTTTAAGTGCTGTATTTACAAAGTTAGAAAATCCCTTCATAAAATCACCTCGCAATAAAAAATAACAAGAAATATTATACTACAATATTAACTATTATAAACTACAAAATGGTAAATATAATTAATTTATTTTTTTAAATGGTGTTAGAATTTATTAGAAATATGAATATTTATGACATAATTGTAACAATAGAATTAAAAATTTTGTAATAAATTATATTTAAAAATTTTCAGAAAAAGTATGGACAAACGTTTGCAAAAGAGTTATAATATAAATGAACTTAAACATTTAAGTTAATTAATTAAAAAAACTAAAGAAGGGGGAATTTCTGTGAAAAAGCCATTGTCAATTATGCTTTCAGCACTTTTAGTGGCTTCATTAATGGCTGGTTGCGGTCCAAAGAAAACTGAAGAACCAAAGGACAATAAGCCAGCAGAACAAACTAATGAATTAAAACCAGAAGAAGGAGCTACATTACTTGTATGGGAAAGTGAAGGCCCAGAAGGAGAATACATAAAGTATGTAGCATCAGAATTCGAAAAGAAGTATGGTGTAAAGGTTAAATATGAACCAGTTAACCATACAGATACATCAGGAAAACTTCAACAAGACGGACCTGCAGGAGTTGGAGCAGACGTTTTTGCAGCACCACACGACCATTTAGGTAAGATGGTTGCAGCAGGATTAATTCAAGAAAACCACAATCCAGATAGAGTAAAGAATGATTTTATGGAAGCTGCTCTAAGAGGTGTAAGCTTAGACGGTAAAGTTTATGGTTACCCAACAGCAATTGAAACATATGCACTTTTCTACAACAAGGATCTTGTTAAGGAAGCACCAAAGACCTATGAAGAAATAATAGAATTTGCAAAGACATTCAACAATCCAAAGGAAAAGAAATATGCACTTGCTTGGGATGTTGGTAATGCATACTTCTCATACAGCTTCTTAACTGCAAATGGAGGCTATGTATTTGGAAAGCAAGGAACTGACAAGGACGACATCGGTCTTAACAATGAAGGTGCTCTAAAGGGTGCAGAATTCTACAAGAGCTTAAGAACTATATTACCACTTAAGGCTGCTGACTCAAACTATCAATTTATGGATGGTTCCTTCTCAGCAAAGAAGGTTGCTATGATTATAAACGGACCTTGGGCAGTTAAGGGATACCAAGATGCAAAGGTTAACTTTGGAGTTGCACCACTTCCAACATTCGGTGGAGCACAACCAAAGAGCTTCTCAGGTATAAGAGCACTATATGTAAGCTCATTTACTAAGTATCCAAAGGCTGCAAAGCTATTTGCTGAATTTGCAACTTCAGATGAAATGCTAATGAAGAGATTTGAAATGACAAGACAAATACCTCCTGTTAAGGCTTTAGCTGAAAAGGATGAAATAAAGAACGACCCAATCGTTTCAGGATTTATGGCTCAAGCTGCAAATGCAGAACCAATGCCATCAATTCCACAAATGCAACTTGTTTGGGAACCACTTGCTACTACATTCAATGCTATTTGGGATGGACAAATGGAACCAAAGGCAGCACTTGACAAGTGTGTACAAACAATAAAGGATGCAATAGCAGCACAAAAGTAATATAATTAATTAAATATTTATAGGTATGTGCTTCTGCACATACCTATAATAATCTTGGAAAGAGGTGAAAAGATGGAAGATAAGAAAAAATATGCCTGGTTGTCATATATAATAATGGGTTCTGCACAGATAATGAAGGGTGAATACATTAAAGGTATTTTTTTATTGCTTGTTGAAATTTTAACTATAGTTTTTGGTATTCCATACTTCGCACACGGACTTTGGGGTATTTGGACATTAGGTGTAACTAAATTTCACTTTAATGAACAGGGAGTTGCTGTTTTTGACCACTCAATATTCTTAATGTTACAGGGTATAATATCAATTTTATTAATTCTAATTATAATAGGAATATATGTTTATAATGTTAGAGATGCATATAAAGCTAAAGAGGAGAAGAAAACAACCCTTAGGGATAAAATAGACAGAAATTTCCATTGGATATTTATTACTCCAGGTTTATTATCACTTGTATTCTTAATATTACTACCAATTGTATTTACAATACTTATAGCATTTACTGATTATTCAGCACCATACCATCTACCACCAAGAAACTTAGTAAGATGGGTTGGTCTACAAAACTTTAAAGAAATATTTGGACTTAAGATATGGAATAAAACACTTTCAGGTGTATTTATATGGACTGTTACTTGGGCAGTTCTTGCAACTGTTACAAGCTTTTTTGTTGGTCTTATGTGGGCTCTTATAGTAAATTCATCAGGTGTTAAGATAAAGAAGCTATGGAGAACAATATTTATAATTCCATATGCAGTTCCAGGACTTATTTCAATGCTTATAATGAGACTTATATTTAGTGGTCAAGGACCAATAAACGATTTTATAGAACATATTGGTTTACAAAGATTAGGTTGGCTAACAGAGCCACATTTAGCTAAGTTTACACTTATTTTAATTAATATGTGGCTTGGTGCACCATACTTTATGGCACTAATGACAAGTATATTAACAAATATACCAAAGGATCTTTATGAATCATCAGATATTGATGGTGCAACAGCATTCCAAAAACTAAGACACATAACAATACCAATGGTACTATACTCAACAATGCCACTTTTAATATCAAGCTTTGCATATAACTTCAATAACTTTATGTTAATATATGCAGTAACTGGTGGAGGCCCTGTAAATCCAAATTACAGATATGCAGGACATACAGACCTTCTAATTTCTTGGATTTACAAGATGACACTAAATCAACAACAATATCATATGGCATCAGTTGTTACAATTATGATATTCCTAATTATTGCACCAATTGTTGCCTTTTCATTTACAAGGTCCAAGTCCTTTAGAGAGGAGGATTTAATCTGATGAGCACAAATACATCAACAAGCGAAATAAAGCTTGTTAAGAAAAAGAAAAAGTTAACTCCAAAGACAATAGCACTTAGAGCTTTAGTATATACATTCCTAATAACAAATACTATATTTATATTATTCCCAGTACTTTGGATTATAGGTTCTTCATTAAACCCAGGAAACAGTTTATATTCATCAACTATGTTTCCAAAGAATCCAACATTTATACATTACAAGGAGCTATTTACAAAGACAGACTATCCAATATGGTATAAGAATACATTAAAGATAGCCTTCTTAAATATGATTTTTTCAACAATATTAACTACATTTAATGCATATGTATTCTCAAGATTTAGATTTAAAGGAAGAAAACCATTGCTTGTTACAATACTTGTATTACAAGTATTCCCAAGCTTCTTAACACTTACTGCTGTATATGTTTTACTTATGAACTTAGGATTATATAATACACATATAGGTCTTGTGCTATTCTATGCAGGTGCACAAATACCAGGAAACACTTGGCTTATAAAGGGTTACTTTGATCAAATACCAAAGAGCCTTGATGAGGCTGCAAGAGTTGACGGTGCTACAAACTTTACAACCTTTACAAGGATTATAATGCCTCTTGCTGTTCCAATAATAGTATTCCTTGCATTAACAAGCTTTATAGGCCCTTGGATGGACTTTATATTCCAAAGCTTAATTTTAAGTAGTGCAGAAAAGAAGACACTTGCTATGGGTCTTATGGAAATGGTTACAGGACAGTCAAATACTAAGTTTACACTATTTGCAGCAGGTGCAATTTTAGTTGCAATACCTATAACTATACTTTATGCATTCCTACAAAAATATATCGTTGAAGGATTATCATCAGGTGCAGTTAAGAGCTGATAAAGAGGGGAACTATTTAAATCGATTGTTTTGGGGTGAAAGTTGTAATATAATATTCCCAATGGCAGAGGTGCCATTGGGAATTTTCTAAATAACGTTATACCGAGGGGGTAAACTATGAAAAGGCCAACACTTAAGGATATAGCAAAGGAGGTAGGTGTATCTGTTGCAACTGTCTCCTATGTTATAAATGGAAATGAGAAACAGAGCATATCAGAGGAGACAAAGGACAAGATTATACAGGCAGCAAATAGATTAAACTATGTACCAAACCTTGCAGCGAGGTCACTTGTAAAGAGGAAATCAGGCCTTGTGGGAGTTTTAATATTGAAGCATAAACAAAATAAAATGCCAATTTTCACAAATCACAACTATAAGCTTCTTGAAAAAATAGAGGAGTACCTTGCAACAAAGGGCTACCACGTTTTATCCTCTAATATAAGTGTAGAAGAGCCTAATTTAGATATAATAAAGCAGAGGAATTTAGACGGCGTACTTGTTTTTAATGTAGATAATAGAATTTTCTATGATATATCAATAAAGTTTACTGTTCCAATACTTTTAATTGATGCAGTCCTTGATGACATACTATTCCACAAGATAAATGTTGATTACTTAGGATATGCAAGAAAGGTAAGTTCAGAAGATAAAAAAGTAATTTTAATTCCTCATTTAAACAGTGAGCATCTTATGGATAAAATAAGAGAGGATAAAAGGGAAAATGAAGAGGTCTACTTTATATCTTCTGTAGATTCTGTAAGGGAAGTTGTAAAAAAACACAGGGATGAAAGATTTATAGTAGTTTCAGAGGAACTTGGAGTAATACTATCAAGATTTGTAGAGAAGGATAGGATATCTGTTATTTGTATAAACAATGAAGACTATCTTTTAGACGAGGAAATAAACAAAATAGAGGTTGATATTGAAAACAAAGCAAAGCTTATATCCGACTTGCTTTTAAGATATATAGATAAGAACTATAAATATGTACAGTATACGATAATTGAGGCAGAATAAAACTGCCTTTAACTTAAAATACTTAAACGTTTAATTTTGGAGGGAATATGAGATGTTAAAGGAAGCAATCTACCATCAAAGTGACAGTACCTATTCATATCCATTAGATGAAAAAACCTTATGCATTAAGCTTAGAACAAAAAAGGATGATTTAAAGAGGGTTATATTATGTTATGGAGACAGATATGAACCTGTCCCAAGGGTTACTATGTTTGAAAAGGAAATGAATAAGGTCTTTACAGATGACCTATTTGATTATTATGAGATACAAATATCACCAAGCTTTAATAGAATATGCTACTATTTTAAACTTGAGGATGAAAAGGAAACAATATATTATGCACAACAAAGGTTTTACAAGGAACCTCCAGAGGATAGAAATAGATACTTCATATTTGCCTATATATGCAGAGGAGATCTATACAAGGCACATTCTTGGTGGAGGGACTCAATTTTCTATCAAATATTTGTGGATAGATTCAACAAAGAGGAGCTTGATGAGGCTTGGTTTGATGAGCCTACAAATAAGAGGATGTTTGGAGGAAATTTAAGGGGAATAATTGATAGACTTGATTATATAGAGGAGCTTGGAGTAAATGCCATATACCTAACCCCTATATTTGAATCACCAAGCTGCCATAAATATGATACTATTGATTACTATGACATAGATAAATCCTTTGGTAATAAAAACATATTTAAAGAGTTAGTTGAAAAGTGTCATAAAAGAGGAATAAGGGTAATACTTGATGCAGTTTTTAATCATACAAGCTCAGAGTTTTTTGCCTTCAAGGATGCTATGAAAAAGGGCAAAAAATCAAAGTACTTTGATTGGTATTTTATAAATGAAGATGGCACCTATGAGATGTTTGGTCAATCTAAAAATATGCCAAAATTAAATACCACAAATGATGAGGTTAAAAAATATCTTCTAAACATAGCGAAATATTGGATAGAGGAGTTTGACATAGATGGATGGAGGCTTGACGTTGCAAACGAGATAGACCATAAGTTCTGGAGAGAATTTAGAGAAGCTGTTAAATCTGTAAAGGAAGATGCAATTATAATAGGTGAAGTTTGGGATGGTGCAGAGAGCTACTTAAGGGGAGACCAGTACGATTCATCTATGAACTATCCATTTATGCACGCAGCCCTTGAGGTTTTTGCAAGGGGGAATATGAAATTAAAGGAACTTGATGCATATATGCAAAACCTATATGCAAGATATAGAAGGGATATAAGATATAATCTTTTAAATCTAATAGACAGCCACGATACAGCAAGATTTTTATATGAATGTAAGAATGACAAAGAAAAACTTAAGCTTGCAGCCTTCTATATGTTTACTACAATAGGAATACCAATGATTTTCTATGGAGATGAAGCAGGGCTATCTGGTGCCAATGACCCCCACTGCAGAATAACAATGGATTTTCAAAATATAGATAAAGAACTATTTAGTTTCTATAAAAATTTAACAAGGGTGAGAAAGGAAGTAAAGGCATTAAAGGTTGGAGAATATAGGAAGTGCTATGTAGATGAAGATGTATATGCCTTTAGTAGATTTGTAGATGATGAAGAGGTTTTATGTATTTTTAGTCTATCAAATAAGGAAAAGAGTTTTGAGATTGGTTTAAAGGGAGAGTATATGGATATACTGAATAATAAAACTGTAAAAGTAGAAGGTAAATTAGATATAGAGCCCTATGGAAAGATGGTATTAAAAATAAGGTAGGTGGGAATATGGATAGAATTATAATAAAGGAAATATATATGAAGGAATTAGATAGAAAAAGGAATATAAGAATATATCTTCCTGTAGATTACTATGAAAATGAAAACAAGAGATATCCTGTAATATATATGCACGATGGACAAAACCTTTTTGACCATCAACTTTCATATTCAGGACACTCTTGGGAGGTTAAGGAAACATTAGATAGAATGCAGGAAAATGGAGAGATAGAAGGCTTTATAGTTGTTGGGATAGATAATAATCAAGAGGGATTTAAAAGGCTTGATGAATATTCACCTTGGAAGAATGAAGAGATAGAGAGTCTTTTAGAAAGAGGAATAAAGGATGGTGCAGGGGGAGAAGGCAAGGAATATGCAGAGTTTATAGTTAAAACCCTAAAGCCATATATAGATGAAAACTTTAGAACATTAAGCGATAGAGAAAATACGATAGTTGCAGGAAGTTCTATGGGAGGCTTTATCTCTCTTTATATTGGTTTTAAATATCAAGATGTGTTTTCAAAAATAGGAGCCTTTTCTACAGCTGCTTGGTTTAAGGAGGGTGAACTTTTAGAGTTTTTACGTGAAGAGGGACAAAGAGAAGAAATGAAGGTTTATCTTGATATTGGAACAGAGGAAACAAGTAATGATAATGAGCCAAACTTTAAGGATTACTATATAAATGGAACAATAAGGATATATGAAACGCTTTGTGAATTTATGGATAAGCAGAATATAAAACTTATAATAGATGAAGGAGCAACCCACAGTGAAATACACTGGGCAAAAAGATTCCCAGAGTTTATTAGGTTTATAAAGTAATCATATTATTCCCCTTCTTTTTATAAAACCACTTTGATTTTGTAATTTAAATCAAAGTGGTTTTAATTTTTTCTTTTATTTAATAAATAAAGCAGTAATAAAAATTTAATTTCAATAATAAATATGTAGTGTAGATAGGGACAGGCAATAAGTTCAAACGATTGCCTAAAAATTAAAAACATAGAAGGGGGATAAATATGAAAAAGCCACTTGCTCTTATTCTTTCGGGACTTTTAGTAGCTTCACTTCTTGCAGGTTGTGGAAAGAAACCTGCTGAAAACAACAACAATAATAACAACAATAATAACACAACAGCAGAGTTAAAACCAGAGGAAGGAGCTTCACTTGTAGTTTGGGAAAGTGAAGGCCCAGAGGGAGAGTACATAAAGTATGTAGCAGCAGAATTTGAAAAGAAGTATGGTGTAAAGGTTAAGTATGAACCAGTTGACCATACCCAAACTTCAGGAAAACTACAACAGGATGGCCCTGCAGGTGTTGGAGCAGATATAATATCAGCACCACACGACCACGTAGGTAAGATGGTTGCAGCAGGATTAATTCAACCAAACCACAAGCCAGACAGAATAAAGAATGACTATGTACAGGCTGCTATAGATGGTGTAAGTATGAATGGTACAGTTTATGGTTATCCAACAGCAATAGAAACATATGCATTATTCTATAATAAGGATATAATAAAGGAAGCACCAAAGACCTATGAAGAAATAATTGAATTTGCAAAGACCTTTAACAATCCAAAGGAAAAGAAATATGCACTTGCTTGGGATGTTGGTAATGCATACTTCTCCTACAGCTTCTTAACAGCAAATGGTGGTTATGTATTTGGTAAGGCTGGTACAGATAAGGATGACATAGGACTAAACAATGATGGTGCAGTTGCTGGTGCTACCTTCTATAAGAGTCTAAATTCAATATTACCACTTAAGGCTGCAGATGCTAACTATCAATTTATGGATGGTTCCTTCTCAGCAGGAAAGGTTGCTATGATTATAAATGGACCTTGGGCAGTTAAGGGATACCAAGATGCAAAGGTTAACTTTGGAGTTGCTCCACTTCCAACATTTAATGGAAAGCAACCAAAGAGCTTCTCAGGAATAAGAGGACTATATATTAGTGCTTTTACTAAGTATCCAAATGCTGCAAAGTTATTCCTTGAATTTGCAACATCAGATGAGATGTTAATGAAGAGATATGAAATGACTCATCAAATTCCTCCTGTTAAGGCACTAATGGATAAGCCAGAAGTTAGTGGAGACCCAATCGTTGCAGGATTTATAGCACAAATAAAGAATGCAGAACCAATGCCATCAATTCCACAAATGCAACTTGTATGGGAACCACTTGCTACATCCTTCTCAGCTATTTGGGATGGACAAATGGAACCAAAGGCAGCACTTGATAAGTGCGTACAAACTGTAAAGGATGCAATAGCAGCTCAAAAATAATATAAAAAAGTAACAGAGGGTGTTATCATCCTCTGTTTACTTTTTCTTAATCTACCTTATATATTGAAGTAATTATATTAAAGTGTTAAAATTATTATGTCGGTACATTTGACCGAACAAAAAAATAAAAAACTTCATAAAGGATTTCGTCTTGCATCCTTTTGGAGTGAGAACGAGGAGGTAGTATTATGCAAACAAAAACAATGTCAACATCAAGCCCCAAGGTCAGACAGATTGTTACAGTAGGTATGCTGTCTGCAATAATCGTTGTGCTTGGGGTAACAGGCCTTGGATTTATTCCTATTCCACCAGTAAAGGCTACAATTATGCATCTTCCAGTAATTATAGGTGCAATAATTGAAGGCCCGGTAGTTGGTGCAGCTATTGGTTTATTCTTTGGATTATTTAGTATGTTCCAAGCAATAACAAATCCAACACCAACATCATTTTTATTTCTAAACCCAATTATTGCAGTATTACCAAGGGTGCTTATAGGAATTACAACATATTATACCTATAAGGCAGTACCAGGTAAAATAAAGAGCATAAAATATGGTGTTGCTGCAGCAGTTGGGACACTTACAAATACAATACTTGTTTTAGGGCTGATATACCTAATATATCTTGAAAGATTTGCAAAGGCCTTAAACATCAATATAGCACAAGCAAGAGCTACAATAATAGGAATAGGAATGACAAATGGTTTGCCTGAGGTTTTAGTTTCTATAGCAATAGTTGTCCCTGTTGTTATGGCAGTAGATAAAATAAGAAAATAATAATAACATATGAGCCATTAGCAAATAGAGTATTGCTAATGGCTCTTCGTTAAAATACATAGTAAAATTATGGAGGTAAAAATGAGAAGGATAAATATTTCAGATATAATGGGGATAAAAATAGGAAATGCTCAAAATTTTGAGGCAAGGACAGGCTGCACGGTTATAATTTGTGAAAATGGTGCTACCTGTGGTGTAGACGTAAGGGGTGGGGCCCCTGGTACAAGGGAAACAGACCTTTTAAACCCTGTTAATCTTGTGGATAAGGTTCACGCTGTTGTATTGTCTGGAGGAAGTGCCTTTGGACTTGATGCCTCCTGTGGGGTTATGCAGTTTTTAGAGGAGAGAGACATTGGATTTGATGTTGGAGTAACAAAGGTTCCAATAGTTTGTAGTGCTGTTTTATTTGATCTTATGGTTGGTGATTATAGAGTAAGACCAGATAAGAAGATGGGATATGAGGCCTGTGTAAATGCCTTTGAAGTAAACAGAATAGAAAATGGGAAATTTGGAGCAGGAACTGGTGCAACAGTTGGGAAAATATTAGGGCCTGAATTTGCAATGGAGGGTGGACTTGGAAGCTATGCTGTAAGTGTTGGAGACCTAAAAGTTGGGGCTGTTGTTGCAGTAAACTGTCTTGGGGATGTTATAGATCCAAGGACGGGAAAGATTTTAGCAGGTGCCCTAAATGAAGATAAAACAGGCTTTATAGATAGTACAAAGGTTATGCTCTCAAGGTATAGCGACAAAACTAATCTTTTTAGTGGCAATACAACAATAGCCGCAGTTGTTACGAATGCAAAACTGACAAAGGCAGAGGCAACAAAGGTTTCCTCAATGGCCCACGATGCCTTTGCAAGAACTATGAGGCCAGCACACACTATGTTTGATGGTGATACAATCTTTACAATGGCGACAGGTGAGGTTGAGGTTGATATAAGTACTCTTGGAATGATTGCAACAACTGTGCTTGAGGAGGCAATACTGTCAGCCATATCACATATAACTTATGAAAAATAATAAATAAGGAAGGGATAAAGGATGAGAGTAGCTTTTATAGCCCACGATAAGAAAAAGAACGATATAGTTGAGTTTGTAAAGAAGTATAGAGATGTATTTAAAGATGATGAACTTTATGCAACAGGTACAACAGGAAAATTAATTCAAGAGGCAACAGGTCTTAAGGTACATAGATTTTTATCAGGCCCATATGGTGGTGATCAGCAGATTGGTGGAATGGTTGCACAGGGGGATATTGATATGGTTATCTTTTTAAGAGATCCACTAACTGCACAGCCCCACGAACCAGATGTTACAGCTCTTTTGAGGATATGTGATGTGCATAATGTGCCTCTTGCAACTAATCTTGGTACAGCAGAGATGTTTATAAATGCTTTAAGATAGTATTGTTGAGGTTGTTAAATAAAAAGTTAATAAGAAGAAATGGATTTTTAAAAAAGATTTTCAAAGAGTGGGAGTTTTTTTGTTGTTTTATACATAAGAATAATGGGAAAAATAGAAATCTAAAAGTTTATAGGAATATAAAAACTGTGGAGTAAGTCCTCCGCAGTTTTTTTGCTGTCGACCCCCAATCCTGCAAAAAACATAGGGGGTCGACAGCAGCCTCAAACCCTTGAAAAACCTACAAAGTTACTTTTTTATTACGAAAAAGAAACAATTTGACAATTCAGAAAAATATAGATATAATAATGGTTGAAAGGGTTTATAGCCTACCTATAAGGGATTGAAACTTTTATTTCTAACACAAATATTACATAAATTAGTATTGTTTATAGCCTACCTATAAGGGATTGAAACATTCTTCTTCGGTTAAAGTATCCTTTATCACTTCTACAGGTTTATAGCCTACCTATAAGGGATTGAAACGCATTTGCAACA
>NZ_AXAA01000039.1:0-17282 GCF_000472625.1 Caloramator sp. ALD01 | reverse complement strand
TCCTGATGGCCGCTCGGCTCGGCACGTCCTGTGCCGAATTACGGACTTTTTCAAAGTCGAAAAGCAATAATTGCTAAAGCTCATGAAATATGCCATTTTGAAATCCTTTCATGGGGCTTTTTCAAAATTTAGCTAACAAGTAGGTTTGTCAACAATCTCACCCCTTTTATAAGGGATACTTTTTAATACTTCCATCTTTAAAATATGGGACAACATCTAAAATATCCTCTTTAAAACAATACTTTATATCCTCTTCAAGTCCTATTGACATCATATACTTATAATGACTTGCATATTTTAAATATTCAAATATATTCTCTCTGTTATTCATATAAGTCAAATACGCCAAAGTAGCAAAGTCTGTCATATCAGTTTCTTTTAATTTATTGATTTCATATATTATCTTACCTGCACACAAAAAATCATCTATAGAAAAGTCCCCATCAGTACCTGAACATATAATATTTATATCACTACCATTTTTAACAACAAAATCAGCTAAATATTTAGCATTTAGCATACTTCCAATTAATATTGTATCGCAATATTTAGCTTTTATTATTGCCCTTGTGCCATTTGAAGTAGTAAAAACTATCCTCTTCCCCTCAACATTTTGCCTATTATATTCAAGAGGTGAATTTGAAAGGTCAAAGCCTTCTATTTTAAATCCCCTTCTTTCTCCCCCTAATAAAACCTCCTCATTTTTATAGGTTAATGCATCTTCTATCTCAAGTACCGGAACAACATCTAAACACCCATTATATACCGCTGTAGTTATAACCGATGTTGCTCTTAAAACATCAATTACAACTGCTGTTGTTCCCTTTAAATCCTCTTCCTCAATACTATTTAAAGTAGGAAACGATTTTATTTTCATATTATCACCCCTAAAATACACAAAGGAGGCTTATATATCCTCCTTATTTATTATTAATATTTTCAGCTATGGAATCTCTATATATTATTTGAGTCTTAAGTACCTTCTTTATCTTTTGTTTACATCTTCCCTTTACTTTATCAATTACTATTTTTGCTGCTTCATAGCCTAAAGTATATGCATTTATTTCAACCGACGTTAAGGCTGGTGTTGCAAACTCTGATAAAGGTATATTGTTAAAACTCATTATAGAAACATCCTTTGGAATCTTAACACCCATTTCTCTTGCTGCCTTAATAGCACCAAATGCCATTAAGTCATCTGTTGTAATAATAGCAGTAGGAGGATTAGGACTTTGTAATATCTTTTTCATACCTTCATATCCGCCTTCTTGGACAAACTCACTTGAAACAATAATTGATTCATCAAGCTCAATATTATGTTTATTCAAAGCCATTTTATATCCCTCAAATCTATCCAAAGAAACCACCAAATTTAATGAACCATTTATCAAACCAATTCTTCTATGTCCCATCTTTATTAAATGCTCAGTAACATTAAAGGCTGCATCTATATTATCATTATCTACAAAATCACAGTTTTCTCCCTTTGGCGGTCTTCCTATCATCGCAAAGGGAATTTCCATCTTCTTAACAGCCTTTAAAATTGGGTCATCTATCTTTGAATACATCAAAATAATTCCGTCTACTCTTCCACCGTTTACAACTGCATTGAGTGATTCAAGCTGCTCTTCATCCGTATTTCCTGTAGTAATTAGTATACAATATCCCTCTTCGTGGGTAGATTTTGCAATCCCTCTTAGTGCCTCTGGGAAAAAAGGATTTAAAAATACATCCTCTGCCGCTCTTGGCATAACTATTCCTATAGTATTCGTAGTTCTACATACAAGGCTCCTTGCAATTGCGTTAGGATGATACCCTAATTCCTGCATTACCTTCCTTACTTTAGCCTTAGTTTCTTCACTTATTCGAGGACTATCGGATATTACTCTTGAAACAGTAGATGGAGATACCCCCGCCTTTTCTGCTACCTCTTTTATTGTTACCATAACACCTATCTCCTTTTTAACTTATAAAGTGCTACAACAGTTCTAAATATAACAGCTTCCTCAAACCTTTTTATATCAAGTCCTGTAAGATTTTTTATCTTTTCTAATCTATAAAGTAAAGTATTTCTATGTAGATAGAGCTTTCTTGAGGCTTCACTTACATTAAGGTGACATTTAAAAAGCTCCTCTGCAGTATCTAAAAGCTCCTTGTCCTTTATGACATCATAAAATCCATTAAATCCACCATTCATATAGTATTCTACTGCTTCATCACTGCACGAATATAGTATACCATACATTAACATTTTATCAATATGATAAAATCCCTCTTTAAAACCTAATATACTTGCCAAGTTTGCTGCCTGCTTTGCGTGATTTGCAGCATCCTTTATTGTATAACTTGCTCCTACTCTTCTGCTGGCACCTATAAGTACATTAGAACCCGTCTCCTGAGATATACCATCAATAATTGAGTCAGCCTCTTGTTCTAAATCATCTATAACCTTAACTATATATATACCCTCATCATCCTGAATAATACTTGTATCTGTTGATTCATATATACTCTCTAATAACTCCTTAAAGTTTGTCTTTGACTTTATGTATAGAACCGAATAGTCAGAGAAGCGTCCTCTTAAAGTTTCGCTCTGTACATCATTTTTCAAAATATATTCAAGAGGCTGCATAAATCCTGCAGCCTCTTCTATATTAGTTAAAGCTATCATCCTAACTAAATTTATAGCATCCTGCGATATCTCCTTTGAAATTGCAATGATGTACTTTGAAGCATTTATATAGGTTATACCATTCTTGTATTCTAAATCCTTTGTAAAAACAAAACCTAAGTCTTCACCATCTACTATATTGCCATTTGAATCATATATAGAAACTTTAGCCTTTAATGCTGATTTTAAATTTTCGCAGAATGCCATCCTTATCCTCTCCTTATAGTATAGCTATTTCTGTTTCCTTATCAAATAAATGCATTTTATTCATATCAACAGCAACTTTAACATTTGCATCTATCTTTGCCTTTGTTGTTGGTTCAACTCTTGCTACTATATTATTTCCTTCACATACTAAGTATAGATATGTTTCTGAACCCATATGTTCCATAACTTCAACCTTAGCATCAATTGTGCTGTCCTTAAATTCATTTAGGAAATCTGTACTATCATCTATATGTTCAGGTCTTATGCCAAATACAACTTCCTTGCCTACATAACCCTTTTCCTTAACAACTTTAGCTTTATCTTCTGGTATTGGAAGCTTTGTATTTCCAAATACAACAAATAATCTTCCACCCTCTTCTACAACTTTGCTATTTATGAAGTTCATTTGTGGGCTTCCTATGAAACCTGCAACGAACATATTTGCTGGATGATCATAAATTCTTCTTGGAGTATCAACTTGTTGAACTATACCATCCTTCATAACAACTATTCTTGTACCCATTGTCATAGCTTCTGTTTGGTCGTGTGTAACATATATAAATGTTGTATCTAATCTCTTATGAAGCTTTAATATTTCTGTTCTCATTTGAACTCTTAGTTTTGCATCTAAGTTTGATAGTGGTTCGTCCATTAAGAATACCTTTGGATGTCTCACTATTGCTCTTCCAAGTGCAACTCTTTGTCTTTGACCTCCTGATAGAGCCTTTGGCTTTCTATCTAAAAGATGTTCAATATCTAATATTCTTGCAGCTTCTCTTACCTTCTTATCTATTTCTTCCTTTGGAACCTTTCTTAATTTTAATCCAAATGCCATATTTTCATAAACTGTCATATGTGGATATAGTGCGTAGTTTTGGAAAACCATCGCTATATCTCTATCCTTTGGTGGAACATCATTACATAATTTATCTCCAATATAAAGTTCACCTGATGATATTTCTTCAAGTCCTGCTATCATTCTAAGTGTAGTTGACTTACCACATCCAGATGGACCAACTAATACTATAAACTCTTTATCTTCAATGTCAAGATTAACGTCCTTTACTGCAGCTACATTGCCTGGATAGATTTTGTAAATATTTTTTAATACAACCTTTGCCATACTATTCCCCCTCGATTGTCTTTTTTTATTATTGTATAACTTTTCTTTATTATTTAGTATAGCAAAGATATATGAATAGTTTGTACATTTTAAACAAACTTAATTATTTACAGGTTTTTTATAATCTATCTTCTTATTCTGCCTTTTAACTTGTCTTTTAAATATACCCTTTATAAACTCAATAAAACAAAATAACCCTCTACATTTTTTCTTTAATCTCCAAACTTTTAAGCTAACAACCTTACTGCCCCTGCCCACCATAAAAACACCCCACTTCAATTTTCTAAATTTTCTTTTAATTAAATTATATTCTATTATAATAGATATTACAAGTTTGTTATTCTAATAACCTTTATTTTATCTGGCTTGTATCACCCTTTTGTATATCTAAAACCCAATCCCCCTTTAATTTAGCCTCCTCATCAGTTGCATTTTTTGAAGGAACAACCGAAAACACAAGTTCATTTTCTGAAACAAAATATGGTTTTGTAAGGGAAAACCTATCCTTTGGAAATCTTCTTTCTAATTTCAAATCCATTTTCTCTCCTGAAGATTTATATAATGATAAAAATGATAAACCATTCTTATCCTTAACCTCAACTACAAGACTCTGCCCACTGGGTGAAAAAATAACAGAGGTTATAGTAGAACTGAAGTAAAAGTCTATATCCTTTACAGTAAAATTTGTTTTTGACTTTTCCTCCTCCTTATTACTCTCCTCTTCTGTGCCCTGTGCCTTTCCATCTCCATCTTTTTTCTTTTCCTCTTCACCCTGTGCTACCTTAAACGCTTCTTTAGACTCTACTATCTTTATATATCCTAAATAACTATTCTCTCCAATACTACTAACTAATATTGATTTACCGTCCTCTGTTGTTGCACAAGGTCCAAAACTTTTTTTTGGCACCTCATATTTTTGTTCCCTTACAGTCTCTTTAGAATAAACAAAGGTAGGTAAATCCCTAAGCGTAAATATTTTTTCCCCTCTTCCTGAGTCTTTATCCCTTTTAAATAGAGTTTTGTCCTGTTCATATATATCTATCGTGTTTTCCTTATCAATAGAGTCAATTAGCAATTTATCCTTATCCATTATTACAACATACTTAAAAAAGTCTACTGAATAATAGGGTTTGCCATCATAGGCGTGAAACATTGTAACCTTAAACTCAGCCCTATCCTTTTCTATATCTCCTTCTCCAATTTTAAAGGCAACTGGTCTTGGATTTGACTGTGTCTTTACTTCTTTTATAGAAGTCTTAAGCTTTTCAGTATAATAACCTGTTAAGGCGGCATAGTCTCCCTTTAAAACATATCTTAAATAATTATCAATAAAAGACATTGCCTGTTTTTCATCTATCTTCATTACCTGTTCTTTGTTATCGTTTTTCTTTTCTTGATTTTCTCCTTTGTTACTGCAGGATGCCGAAAGGATTAATGAAACTGACAAAACTAAAACTAATAATTTTTTCATATACATCACCTATCTTTAGTATTTTATATTTAGTATTTGTATTTATAATATTTTAATTCTATTTTCTTAAGATAATATATTTTATAGTTCCAACTAATAATATTATCAAACTTATAAATCCAAAGGGTGGATAAAAAAGCTTAATTAAATTGGAAAATCCTATAAACGAAAAGGGAATAGAGACGATTAATATTAAAATTAAGCATATAAAATAACTTTTATTTAAAAAAAGCTGTATTCTTCTTGATAGACTATACAAACATCCTACTTCTGTAGTAAACATTTCAAGCCATATTATTATTGTTAAATAAAGTGGTAATAAAGGTCCATAATTTTTTGCTATATAAAGATTAGGAACTTCGCTATTAAAACTTGCAGGATAATAAACTAAAATATTATAGTTAATTATAATCCCAAGCAAAGTAAGCACTATACTTCCCAAAACACACCCCTTTAAAAAACTTTGCTTATTTTTAACCTCGCTTGCCATAGGATACAAAACACCTACTGCTGTCATAAAGTTAAAGCACGAATATAGTATTGCTGAGCCATATATAATTCTATTATTGAAATAGGGAATACTAAGATTAAACCCATTTTCTACAAAAACAAAGGCACCAAGTATTAAAACTATAGATGTAGATAAAGGTACTATAAAGGAGTTTATTGCTATTACACCATTGGTTGAAAATAATGCAACCAAAAAAGCTATAGAAGCCATTATTATAATTCCATAGGCCTTATCTATACCTAAATATTCATTTAGCATTGCTCCTCCACCAGATATCATTATTGTGTTACTAAAAAATATAAATATTGTTATCATCCAATCTGCTATAAATCCTAACCTATCTCCTAAACAGTAACAAACTAAATCATTATAGCTTCTAAAATGCTTTATATATGCTAAGTTTATAAATATTAATGATAAAACTATGTAGAGGAAAAAACAAAACAAAATCCCCACAAAACTCTTATATCCAAACCTTGAAAAAAATTGTAGTATCTCCTGACCAGATGCCAAACCTGCACCAATAATTGTTCCTATAAAAACCGCTGCTATTTTAAATTCATCCCTCACACATATTCCCCCTATTCACAATTCTTTTAAATTTTATTCTCTTTTTTAACTGTTAATTACAATAAATATTTGGTAAAATTATATATGTATAATTAAAAGGAGGTAAAATAATATGGTAACTACTTCAGATATAATGAACTTAGCTCTTAATTTAGCTGGTATTAGCGAAATACCACAGGATTCAGGAATTATTGTTGAGGGACAAAATATAAAAAAGGTATTATTTGGAGTTGATATGGACACTCCTGAACTTTTACTTGCAAAACAACTTGGATATGACGCAGTAATTAGTCACCATCCCCATACTGGATTTCCAGAAATAAATTTTCATAATGTACTAAATAGACAAATTGATAAAATGGTGGAATTTGGAGTTCCAATAAACAAAGCACAAAAGGCCCTAAAGGAAAAAATAAGTACATTAGAGAGAGCGTCTCATCCAAAAAATTTTGATAGAGTTCAATCCTTTGCAAAACTTCTAAATATTCCATATATGAACATTCATATGCCCTGTGATATTATCACAGAAAATTATGTTCAAAACCACATAAATAATAGGCTAAGCTCCAACCAAAAAGCTACACTAAAGGATGTCATAGATGTTTTGATGGAAATACCTGAATATCAAAAATCTCCAATAAAACCTGTAATACGTGTAGGAGCTCCTGATGACTATGCAGGTAAAATAGCTGTATTAATGGCTGGTGGAACAAATGGCGGAAAAAATGTATTTAAGGCATACTTTGAAGCAGGTGTAGGAACAATTATTTGTATGCACGTTCCCGATGATGTAAGAAGTGCTGTAATAGAACAGAACATAGGAAATGTAATTGTTGCAGGACATATGCCATCAGATTCTATAGGTATAAACATATTAATCAATGAGTTGGAAAAGATGGGTATAGAAGTTACAACCACAAGCGGCATCATCAGATAGGGGTGGTGATCTTGAAAAAAATAAAAAGATATCTGTTTTTAATTCTAATTCTATCTGGAGTTTTATATTCAGCTTATTATTTTCTATTTTATAAAGAATCTAAAATAGATTGTGGTATAGTGATTAATTATGAAGAAAAAAAGAAAAACTATGATGTTGAAATTTTTTATAATAACAGCACAAAAAAAATAACTATACCAAAGCATATGTTTAATCCTAATTACAACTGCTATAACATAAAATTCAAGGGAATTTTTATAAAAGAAGCCACTCAAGCAAAAAAGATAAGTGGAACCTTTAATTCACTGCAGGGTAACACAATAGAAGTAGAAGGAAAACAGTATAATAAATCATCAAATTTACAATATATTTTATACAAAGAAGGAAAACCAAAAACAGTATCAAAAAACTTTTTTGTTGTGGGAAATTCTGGATACACCTATTACTTTAATTCCGAAGACAAAATACAGCTAATAGTTGTAGATAAACCTCCTATACTCGATACAATAAGGGTAGGGATATCCACAAATAACAACAACATCTATCTACATCAACAAATTAAACTCTATTCAAAAAAAGGACTTGAGGTGGAGATAGATGGTCAAATATATAGAATTCCTAAGGAAGATAAATTACAAATTATATATACAAACAACTACTTCATTTTAAACGTGCTCGATAATAAAGATAATATAAAATCAAAATTAATAAATACAAAGAATGTAGTAAAAATATCTGGAATTAGAAATTCACTTATAAGTATAGAAAAAAACTCATTAAATAAAACAGATAATATGTATATCCCAACATACCCAGGCACTATTGAACTCACACCAAAAAAGGAAGGATTTATTGTTACAAATATAGTCTCTATTGAGGATTACCTTATTTATGTAGTTCCATCGGAGGTTCCATATTCCGCAGGAGTAGAGGGATATAAGGCACAGGCTGTTTCTGCAAGAACCTATGCTATATCAGATATGTTATCCGGAAGATTTGCAAGATACGGTTTTCACGTAGATGATTCTACCTATTCACAGGTATATAACAGTCAACCTACAAACAATTTAGTTAAAAATGCTGTAAAAGAGACAGAAAATATTGTTATGACCTACAATGGTAAAATAATAGATGCTAAATATTATTCGACCTCCTGTGGATTTGGAGCATCCTATGATGAAGTTTGGCAAGAAAAAGAACAAAATACAAAGCCTTATTTAGCCTTTTCTAACTATACAAACAAAGAAATCAAAGATTTAGCAGACGATTCAACTGCTTTAACCTTCTTTAAGGACTGGACAATAAGTGCAGTTGATTCATCCTCCCCTTATTTTAGATGGAAGTACACATTAACTTATGCAAATTTATTTAAAATTATCAATCAAAATATACACAATATTTATATAAACAACCCTAAGGCTTTTAAGCAAAAATGGATATTTAACATCTACAAAAAAGCCTCTATAAAGGAGGAAGGCATAGGTCAAATTAAAGATATATATATTAGCAAACATACTCCTTCAGGTATTGTAAAAGAGATGATAATAGTTTCTGAAAGTGGAACCTACAAAATAGAAGGGACAAATAATATTAAACGTTTAGTTACTCCATCAGTAGAATATCAAAAAGGATTAAGGACAAAGATAGAAATTCAGAGAATACGCGGTAATTCATTGCAGGATTTTGATAGCATCCCCTCTCCTTTTTTCAGCATAGATAGGGAATTTAAATCAGGAAATTTATCTTCTATCACAATCTATGGTGGAGGATATGGACACGGTGTTGGATTGAGTCAATATGGTTTAATTGAAAAGTCAAGAATAGGAGAAAATTATAAAACGATTCTCTCTACCTTCTATAAAGATATTCAATATACAAGTCTATATGATTTAAAAATAGAATAGCACGCATTATGAGTTCTACAGGCTATTGAAAAAGTTATATATTGATTAGCCCCATGAAGGATTTTAAGGCATTCGTTCATTTCGCTAAGCAATTCTAAGCTTTTCTTTATTTGAAAAAGTCCTACCCTCGCGATGCCATCGTCCTGATGGCCGCTCGGCTCAGCACGTCCTGTGCTGAATTACGGACTTTTTCAAAGTCGAAAAGCAATAATTGCTAAAGCTCATAAAAGAGCCTTTTAAAATCCATTCATGGGGCTTTTTCTTACTTTAACTAACAAGTAGATTTGTCAACAATCAAATAGCACGCATTATGCGTGCTATTCTTTTATATATACAAGTACTCTTTTCTTAAAGAATTCAACAATTTCCTTGTAGTTAAATACTACATACATAGTATAGGCTAAAATTGCCGCAGAAACTGCATCATAAAAATAATGCTGCTTCACATATAAAGTTGAAAGAACAATAGAAAAGGAAATTACCATTGAATATAATTTGTATTTTACATCTATTGTTTCGTCTCTATTTATATAGACGGCAAACAAAACTGAATCTAAAACGTGTATACTTGGAAAACAATTATATGGGTTATCCCTCTCATAAATAAACCTTACCATATTTGCAAAAATATCATCACCATAAACCTGCGGTCTTGGTACATAAGTTGGGTAAAAATAATATATAACAAAACATATCATCATACCTAAATTTACGCCAGCTAATAACTTATAATATTTCTTCTCGTCATAAACCGCATAATAAAAGAATACAAAACCCAGATATATATACCAGTATATATAGGGTACAATAAAATACTTATTAAAAGGTATGAGTATATCTATGGGGGATTGAATATGGTATACCTTACCACGATAATTGTTTAAAAGGACATATATTTTAGACTGTACACCTATTGAAGAAAGCAATAACAATCTCAAGGTAACATTTTTATAGTCCCTATATGCCTGTAAAAACAGGTTCTTTAACCTATCTCTCATATTCTTCCCCCTTTCTTTACCCTATTTATATTATACATAATTTTCCTTATATTATTTATTAACTTATTATTAACTTTGTACTATACCTGGATATATACAAACTCTATTCTTACCCTTATTTTTGCATTCATTATATAATATTAAATCAGCCTTTTCAATTATCTCCTTTGCATTATGACCATCATCCGGGAAGGAAGCCACACCCCCCGATACTGTAACTCTTACTATTTTATTACCTACAAACAACTGAGATGCCTCAATTTGTCTTCTAATTCTCTCAGATATTACAAAAGCATCTTCCTTAGATAAATCCTTAAACAATATAACTAACTCTTCTCCTCCATATCTACAGGGTATATCTGTTTTTCTAATAGAACGTTTAATTATGCCTGATACGTGTTTAAGCACTTCATCACCAACAATATGTCCATAAGTATCATTAACATTCTTAAAATCATCTATATCATATATAACAAGAGAAAATCTATTCTTAAGTTTTACAAGGTTTTGTATCTCTCTATCAAACAACCTTCTATTTCCAAGTCCAGTTAACACATCTGTTTCGGCTTCCTTCTTAATAGATAACATATAATCATAATTTAAAAGTGCAAGTGACATTTGACTTGATAATATGTTTAGTATATCGTTAATATCCTGCGATAGAAAATCAACCAAATTTGATTTTCCACCAACAAAAATTAAACCTCTAACTTCAGAATTAATCTTAATCGGAACAAAAACTGCTGCATCTATGGAATCTAATAGTTTTCCAGTTATCTTTATCTTGCCATCCTTTTTTATGTTCTTACTTATGTATATATCTCCCTTTTTTATAATATTAAATGTTATTCCATTTTTTAAGCTTATACTCAAATCTCCTATATCCAACTCGCAATTTGAATAGTAGGAAATAGGATATGACACATCCTCATTCTTTGCATCAAAGAAATATAAAGAAGCAATTTCGTAGGGTATTATCTCTTTAAGATGCAACAATAAATAATCACATTTTTCCTTTAAATCACCGTGTCTTATCAAATCCTCAGTCGTAATTAAAAGCCTTTTTATTAATGATGTTTTAAAGTTTATCTTGTTATATAAGTATAATGCATAATGAATTATAATTAAAACCCCAAAAACCAAAATCAACCCAACAAGTCCAATAGCACCGTGTATAACATATAATACTACAGAAAGGGTAGTTGAAATAATAAGATTTAATGATAATATTGGAAAATCATAGTTCTTAAACGAAAAAAACTTGTTTTGTTCTAAGCTTTTATCTATGGTAAGAAATAATATATTCAACACAAGAAATATAAAGTCAAATGTTAGTGCTGAAAATATGAGCATTGTAATATAGGGGAGCTTAATATTATACCTTAAAATCTCAACAAATCTTCCTGATATAAAGGTAATAATTGTAAACATAGAAACATTAAAAAGATACCTTAATAAATTAAACTCTCTTTTACCTGTAATATATCCTATTAAAAATCCTAATAATGTATAGATAAATTCATATACAACTGCTACATAAACCCCAAAAAATAGATATATAAATACTGTTATTGTCTCTGTAAATTCAACATTAAACTCCCCCACATAAAGAAGAGACCAATCCATTATGACAGCTGAAATAACCGCACTCCAAAAGACAAAATTATAATTAAAACTAAGATTAAACTTTAAAGATGATGAAATAAATACTATAAATCCCAGTAACAATATGAAATATCTAAACCTTTTGTTCATTACACCATTCTCCCCAATACCTTTATTGTAATAGCTATACAAACATCCTCTTATGCTTAACACCTATTACAAAAGTATAAATTGATGTAAAGGCTAAAACAATTGAAAGAATAAAAAATACCAAAAACAATCCCTTCGCAGTAGATAAACTAATTTTATAAAATTGTGCCAGTTCAGTATAAAACTTATTTCCTTCACCTAATGCAAGTATTGAATTTTTTATTGATGCAACAGAGGTTAAAAGCCCCATAGGTAAAACAGATAAGGCAAGGGTAAGCCCCGTTGCACTCCTCTTTTTCAAACCTTTAATACCCAAAAATATAGGTAATATAAAAATCAAAGGAAGTATTGGTCCAAAATACTGTGGTGCTAAAATCATAAACAATATTGATGTAATTAAAAATGCTCTAAAGAGGTAATTTAATGGTTTTAAGTCCCCCTTAAAATCATAAATTGCAGCCTCACAATACCTAATATAACCTTCAATATCAACACTGCTTGTAGACTTTAACACATCCTTTCCCTTTTTAATTAGTGCCTTATATATTTCATTGTTTGTATCTATATCAATATTTGAATATTCTTCAATCAACCTATTCAAAGCTTTATTAATTTTGTTTTTCTTTTTTTCCTCTAATTTTAATTTTTCAACTCTTTCATATAAACTCTTTAAAATATTAACCATCTGCATATTTACACCCCCAAAGAGTAGGTATTTAGAACACATTTTATAATTTTCAGTATTTTATAAAAATTAACAGGAATGGTTAGATATATTTTAAACCATTCCTGTATTTTTTTCAATTATTATTTGCTATTTTTTAACAACGCTGCCATTGTAGCATAACAAGCCACCAGTATAAGTCCCCAGGATATTATCATAAAAGCAAGAGCTCCACCTGACATATTACCCCTCCTATCTAACAACTAAAACTTTGCCAGACTTTATTTCTTCAAAGTATTTTCTCTTTATACTTCTATAAGATTGTACAAATCCTATAATTAGAACTACAAAAATAACTACTCTTGCCCCCTGTACCCAAGGAATTAGCTCTGGAATTTGTTCAGCAAATTTTGGAACAAGCTTAAAATATCCATCCCTATAATAGTTAATTGTAGACCACACTAATAGTATAATTATATAAACTGGTGCTAAAAATCTTACAAATAGATTAAAGAACCATTTTGGAACCTTCCAGTATCCTCCTTTGTTCATTTCCTCAAGTGCCTTATCTCCCATTAACCATCCAGAAACAATTACCTCAAGTAGTCCTAATACAACTAAGAAGTAGCTACCTACCCAGTTATCAAGTTCACTTAAATAGAAAAGCTCTGCCTTCTTAGTAATAATGCCCTCTAATGCTACAGGTAGACCAACTACTATATAAAGAACAAATACTAATATAGAACCTACACTTCTCTTTACTCCCATTTCCTCTTCAAGTAGAGCAACTAAATAGTTGTACATAGCAATCGCACTTGTAAATCCTGCAAAGAAAAGTAATAGGAACCATAGTGTACCAAACAATCTTCCCGCTGCCATTGCTCTAAATATATTTGGAAGTGCAACAAAGGATAAACCGACACCTGCACTTAGGCCTTCTGGCCCTAAGAATGCATAGCATATAGGAATAGCAATTGTACCTCCAAGTATTACCTCTGCAAGTTCATTTAATGAAACAGTTGCAAGTCCTGATACTACTATATCATCATCAGGTTTTAGGTATGATGCATAGTTTTGTATAATTCCCATACCAAGCGATAATGTAAAGAATATTTGTCCTGCCGCTGCAAGTGCAGATTTTGCATTAAGTTCACTCCATTTTGGAGACCAAATATAATCAAGTCCCGCAATAGGAGTCCAGTCTGGTTTAACTGGAGCACCTAATGTAAGAGTTCTAATTATTAGTATAATACCAAATATATATATTGTTGGCATCATAACCTTAGCCCAAGCTTCAATACCCTTTTGAATTCCACGCATTACTGCAAAGCCAAGGATAGCTACTGCAATAATCCAAAATACTAATGACTTACCTGGGTTTATTAAGTACTCTCCAAAGAAAGCTCCTGTCTTGATTGACTTATCCATATATTGACCTGTAGCAGACATATAAGAATAACCAAGAGTCCATCCAATTATGTGGTTATAATAGCTGTTTAATAAAACTGTAACTGAAAAGGCAAACATACCCGCAATAGCACCTAAAACTGCAGCTGTTTTAGGCTTTACACCTTCTCTTGCTTGTAGATAAATCATAGGTCCTAATGTACCGTGTCCATATTTACCACCGTAGCGTCCTTGATTCCATTCAACTAACATTAGGGGAATACCTAACATTATAAGTGCAGCAAAATAAGGAATCATAAATGCACCGCCGCCGTTTTTAGCTGCCTGGTAAGGATATCTCCAGAAATTACCGAGACCTACTGCATTACCAGCCATAGCCAAAATCAAGCCTAATTTACTCCCCCAATTTTCACGTCTTTCTTCCATACGAATCCCCCTTTACTTGTAATTTTTTATATATCATAATTCATTTTATTAAAAATTTCAACTACTTTATTACTTTAAATTATGAATTTTTATTAATATTAATATTTTAACAAAGTTTTGTAAAACAAAAGAAGCAGAGACAAGCTCTACTCCTTTAAATTTTATAATTCAAACTCAACTTTTATGCATTTGCCTATAATTTTGAAGGATTTTATATCTTTGCTTTCAGTTTTTATTTCGTTATTTTGTGAAATTAATAACACCCTATTAGCATCTAACCTTTTTAGCTGTCTTATCATTCTCTTTCCTTCTAATTCTATTACATAAATTGAATTTGTTTCAAGCTCAGGAGTTAAATATACCATAACCCTATCTCCCTTTGCTATTCTAAACCCCCTCATAGAATCATCTGGTGCAATTATGTAAAATATCTTTTCAGCATTAAGACCCTCAACCTTTTTATCTTTAATTGGCAAATACTTATAGTCATATATTTCCTTTAGGTATAAATCACATACCGGTATCTTTTTTAATATACTTGAAAAGGCATCCTCTAACTGTTTATTTACCTTAACAGGCTCTCTGTATTCCTTTATATTTTCAATAGGTTCATCCACCTCTTCAAAAAGTGAGTCACTTAGATTAACATTTAATAATTTTTCAACCCTTTTTATCAAATTCTCATTTGCTACTCTTTTCCCAATCTCTACATCCTGAAGAAAACCTTCCGATATTCCTAATTTCTTTGCTAATTCCTTTAACGAAAGATTAGCCTTTATTCTTTCTTGCTTTATTTTAGAGCCTACTCTACTCATAAAATCACTCCTTATGCTGCCTTATTTGTAAATAGTATAACAAATTAGCCTTTTACTGAAAAGTAAAACTATTATAACAGCTCCGAGAAAATTCTGCAAACACCATCTATAATTTTTATGTATTTAGGTTCGGAATTAAAATACTCTAAATCTACCCTCCTGCTTTCTTCTAAATCTTTTTTAAATAGGTCATTTACTTTCAATGTAGTATCTTTATCATAAATTACTGCATTAACCTCATAGTTTAACTCAAAACTTCGTATATCCATATTTGCTGTACCTATAGTACATATGGAATCATCTATGGTCATAACTTTAGAATGTACAAAGGCTTTTTTATTATAAAAATAAACATCTACCCCACATCTTACAAGCTCCTCAAGATACGTTTTAGACGCGTGATATACTAAAAAGTGATCATATTTACCAGGAAAAAGTATTTTTACATCTACACCACTTAATTTTGCTATTTTAAGTGCATCCATAACACTCTCGGTTGGCACAAAATATGGTGTAGTTATATAAATCTTCTTCTTTGCCATATAAATCATTTTAACTATACCCTGCATTATTGCAGGATGTTCCGAGTTTGGTCCACTCTTTACAAGCTGCATTATTTTACCCTTTGACTTTTCACTTGGTGGAAAATACTTATCAAATTCTCCCTCCATAAAAAATTCACCATCATCTATCCTTTTTACAGCCATATAATCATCAATAAATACTCCCTGAAGTCCTAATACAAAATCTCCAGTAACCTTTATATGTAAATCCTTCCACTCCCCTATCTTACCAAGTCCTCTATATTCATCTCCTATGTTCATACCACCTATAAAGCCCACTTTACCATCTATAACAACTATCTTTCTATGATTTCTATAATTAATCTGTGTATTTATTCTTCTAAGCAGCGGAGCAAGAAAATAAGAGTATTGTACAACATCAACTCCATTCTCCCTCAAATCCTTTATATACCTTCTTGATAATTTAATAGCACCTACCCTATCCATTATAAATCTAACCCTTACTCCCTCTTTTGACTTCTTTATTAGCAAGTCCTTTAATCTATTTCCAATATCATCCGACTTTACTATGTAATACTCTAAGTGTATATGATGTTCTGCCCGCTCTATCTCTTTAAAAAGAGCATTGAATTTTTCCTCTCCATTGCTAAATATTTCAATATCATTATCAACAAATAAAGGACTATCACTATTGTTTGCAAGAAGTTCAGCTAAATATTTATAGTCTTCCTTGTCTATCCTGTTTATTACTCTATTTATCAAATCCTTAACTATAGGAGAAAACTCCTCATTGAGCTTGTGCCTTTTCCAATTTCGCCCTAAAAACAAATATAATATAAGCCCAAGTGGAGGAAATATAACAATCAATAAAAGCCACGCAATAGTTTTTTCTGGCCTTTTTCTTTCTAATATTATGATAGTTGTTAAAAGAATTGCATTTATAATAATGGCAGCAGATAACAGGTTCATTCTACCACCTCCTTAAATACATTATAACAAAAAATTATTTTTTTGTTTTTAACTTGAATTCGGCAAGTGATGCCGAAAGGCATTGAAATTAAAGAATTTTTTGTTCAAAAAAATTAAAAGAAATCATCCCTTTTTAGTGTTAAAATATAATTGCAAAACCAAAACACAAAAGGGTGATTTCTATGAATAGTTTACAACAAAATCAAAAAAATTTAAAGAGGAAAATTAGATTTTTAAACATGAAAGCAAAATTTAATGATACCAAAGTTACTTCTGTAGCAACTTTTTCTTATGTGGAATCCTTTAAACAAATAATAGGATTACCAACTA
>NZ_KI421443.1:10144-17400 GCF_000472625.1 Caloramator sp. ALD01 | reverse complement strand
AAAGTTGCTACAGAAGTAACTTTGGTATCATTAAATTTTGCTTTCATGTTTAAAAATCTAATTTTCCTCTTTAAATTTTTTTGATTTTGTTGTAAACTATTCATAGAAATCACCCTTTTGTGTTTTGGTTTTGCAATTATATTTTAACACTAAAAAGGGATGATTTCTTTTAATTTTTTTGAACAAAAAATTCTTTAATTTCAATGCCTTTCGGCATCACTTGCCGAATTCAAGTTGAATATATATAGATGAATATATTTATGTTTTATAGTATAATTTAATTAGAATATTTTGATGGGGTGGAGATATGATATTGCAGAATAAATTAGAAAAGTTAAAGAGAATATTAAATGAAATGGGAAGTGTTATGGTAGCCTTTTCTGGAGGTGTAGATAGTACCTTTTTGCTAAAGGTGGCAAAGGATGTCTTAGAAGATAGAGTGGTTGCAGCAACAGCAATTTCCTATATTTATCCATCTTGGGAACTAAAAGAGGCAGCAGAATTTGCCGATAAATTAGGTGTAGAGTATATTAATATAAAGGTTGACCCTTTAAATGAAGTAGAGGAGTTTAAAAATAACCCACAGGATAGGTGTTATATATGCAAAAAACACATATTTTCAAGTTTGTGTAGTTATGCAAATGATATGGGAATAAATTATGTTTGTGATGGAACAAACTATGATGATTTATCTGAATATAGGCCGGGCAAAAGGGCACTTGAGGAGCTAAAGGTAAGAAGTCCTCTTTTAGAGGCAGGACTTACAAAGGACGAAATAAGAGAGCTATCGAGGATGATGGGATTAAAGACACACGATAAGCCAGCATATGCCTGTCTTGCAACAAGAATACCCTATGGGGACATAATTACAAAGGATAAATTAATGATGATAGATAAGGGAGAAAAATATCTAATTAAAAAGGGATTTAAACAGGTAAGAGTTAGATGTCATAACAACTTAGCAAGAATAGAAATTGATGCAAAGGATATGGATAAAATATTGGATATTCAGTTGATTAATGAAATTAATACATACTTTAAAGAAATAGGATTTAGTTTTGTAACCCTTGATTTATCAGGATATAAAAGAGGAAGCTATGATGGGGAGGTAAGCAATGCATAAGGAGGATATAATTTCACTACTTGAGGGATATAAGAATGGAGATGTTAACTTAGATGAGGCTCTAAAGAGGTTGATTAACCTTCCATATAAGGATTTAGATTTTGCAAAGCTTGATTATCACAGAGGAATTAGAGTTGGATATCCTGAGGTTATATACTGTGAAGGTAAGGAGCTTGAACATCTAAAAAAAATTGTTGAAGATATGCTAAAGCAGGATAAAAACATACTTGCGACAAGGGTAAGTAAAGAGGCCTACAATGCAATATGCGAAATAACAGATAATCTTATTTATAGTGAAGTTGCAAGGGTTTGCGTTATAAATCCAAAGGAAACAAAAAAAGTAGGTCTTGTTGCAGTTGTAACAGGAGGAACAGCAGATATTAAGGTTGCAGAGGAGGCTGCAATTACCTTAGAGACCTTTGGGAATAATGTAGATAGGATATATGATGTTGGAGTTGCAGGAATTCATAGGCTATTTAATAATTTAGATAGAATAAGAAGGGCAAATGTAGTAATTGCAGTTGCAGGAATGGAGGGAGCACTTGCATCAGTTGTTGCAGGGCTTGTTGATGTTCCTGTCATTGCTGTTCCAACCAGTGTAGGATATGGTGCAAATTTCAATGGGCTTTCAGCACTTTTAACTATGCTAAATTCCTGTGCAGCAGGGGTTTCTGTTGTAAACATTGATAATGGATTTGGTGCAGGGTATATAGCATCAACGATAAACAAAAGAGTAGCAAAGGGAGTTGAGTGATTTTGAGAATACTTTATTTTGATTGCTTTTCAGGAATTAGTGGAGATATGGCGGTTGCTTCACTTTTAGACCTTGGTGTTTCTAAGGAATATTTATTAAATGAACTAAAGAAATTAAATATAGATGAGGAGTATAAAATAGATATAAAAAGGGTTAAAAAGGCAGGAATTGACTCAACTTATTTCGATGTCATTTTAACTGAACACAGGCATCACGCAAGAAACTTATTTGACATAGAGGGAATTATAGACAAAAGCGATTTAAATAAATCTGTTAAGGAACTTTCTAAGAAAATATTTAAAATAGTAGGTGAGGCAGAGGCAAAGGTTCACGGAGAAAAGCTATACGATGTTCATTTCCACGAAGTTGGTGCAACAGATTCTATAATAGATATTGTGTCCTTTTCTATATGCCTTGACTATCTAAAAATAGACAAGGTTATATCCTCCTACATTAACACAGGACGAGGATTTGTAGAATGTGAACACGGAACACTACCTGTTCCTGCACCCGCAACAGCAGAAATACTAAAGGGAATACCTGTATATTCAGATGAAAGGGAATTTGAACTTACTACACCAACGGGTGCGGCAATAATTAAAGCTGTTGCAGATGAGTTTAAAATGGATTGCCCTCTTGTGATAAAAAATGTTGGCTATGGAGCAGGAAAAAGGGATACAGAAAAACCAAATATACTAAGGGCAATACTGTCGGAGGATAATCAAGACGAGCTTTTTTTAATTCAAGCCAATATTGATGATATGACAGGTGAGATGTATGGATACCTAATGGATAAACTATTTGAAGCTGGAGCAAGGGATGTATACTATACCCCTATTTATATGAAAAAAAATAGACCAGCGGTAACTTTAAATGTAATTGTATCAAAAACTATGGAGGAAAAGATATTAGATATAATTTTTACAGAATCAACTACAATAGGAGTTAGAAGGATAAAAATAGATAGAGTAGAATTAGAGAGAGAAACAAAAACTGCAAAAACAATATATGGGGATATAAAAGTAAAGATTGCAAGGTATAAGGATAAGATTGTTAATGTAAAACCTGAGTTTGAGGATTTAAAAAGAATTGCAGATAAAAACAACATCCCCTTAAAAAGTGCCACCAAGAGCTCCGAAAAAATGATACCTTAAAAATTGTCACCACTATATATAGTGAATAAAAGATAATATGCGCAACTATATATAGTATGTTTTTAAAAATAATTTGATTTTTTCGGAGGTCTCCCACCCAGGTGAAATGTGAAATTATCCATAATTTGCAAATAGAACCTACTAAGAATTAAGAGGTGGTTATGTGGAGAATATAAAGTTTGCATTAGACATAGGTACAAGAACAGTTATAGGTGTTGCGTTTGTAGTAGATGGAGACAAAATAAAAGTGGTGGATGAAGAAATTATAGAACATAGAAAAAGAGCAATGATGGACGGACAAGTACACGATATACAGGCAGTATCTGAAATAGCATATGAAGTAAAAAGAAGGCTTGAAGAAAGATTATGTACAAAGTTTGATAGAGTTTCAATAGCTGCAGCAGGAAGGATATTAAAGACTACAAAGGTTTTAGCTGACCTTCCTCTAAAGGATGGACAAGTTATAGATAGGGATTTTATAAACACCCTCGAATTGGAGGCATTATCAAAGGCATATTCACAAATTAATACAGAGGATTTAGAAGAAAAATTCTATTGTGTAGGCTATAGTGTAATTAACTATTTTTTAAATGATTACCTTATGACTAACCTTGAGGGACATAAAGGCAAAAAGGTATCGGTAGAACTTCTTGCAACGTTTCTGCCGCAGTCTGTAGTTGATAGCCTCTATTCAGTAATAAAAAACATTGGTCTTGAGGTTGAAACAATGACTCTTGAGCCAATTGCAGCAATGAATGCAGTAATTCCAAAAGAGTACAGACTTCTTAATCTTGCACTTATAGATATAGGGGCTGGTACATCGGATATTGCAATAACAAAGGATGGAACTGTTGTTGCCTATGGTATGGTTCCCTTTGCAGGAGATGAGATAACGGAGGCAATATGCCATTATCTTGTGGTAGATTTTAATACAGCAGAAGAAATAAAGCTATCCCTAAACACCAATAAAAAAACATATAAATATACCGACATACTTTTAAACACAAAGACAGTTAAATTAAGTGAGATTAAAAAGGTAATAGAGCCAACTGTTGAGAAACTTGCAGAACTCATATGTCAAAAGATAATAGAATTAAATGGCAAATCCCCTAATGCAGTGTTTTTGGTAGGCGGGGGAAGTCAGATAGTTAAGCTACCTGAATTCATTTCCTCAAGATTAGGTATTCCAAAGGACAGAGTAGCTGTAAGAGGAATTGATGCCATAAAAAATGTTATATATAGTGGTGATAGGTTAAATGGCCCTGATTGTGTAACACCCATCGGTATTGCAATAAATTCGATAAACTCACCAGGAAGTTTTATTGCTGTAAAGGTTAATGGTAAAGAAGTAAAGCTCTATAACTCAGGAAAACAGAGGGTTTCTAATGCACTTCATATTTCAGGAATAAAACCTCAAAATCTTTTTGCAAAGTCAGGAAAAGGGATTAACATAAAAATAAATGGACAGGAGAGAAGATTTTTAGGTGAAGCAGCAAAGCCATCTATGATATTTAAAAATGGACAGGTTACCTCGCTTTTAGATTGTATTGAGGATGGAGATGAAATTGTTGTAAATTTTGCTGTGGATGGTAGGGATGCAGAAGTTTTACTTAAGGATGTGTTAAAGGAAGGCCAGATGGCAAAGGTAAATGGAGTAGAGATGGGTTTAGATTATAAGCTTTCTGATGGAGATGAAGTTGAAATTATAGAATTAAAATTCAATGAGGTAAAAGAAGAGGATTTTATTTATGTAGTTGTAAATGGAGAGCCAATCAAATTACAAAATAGGCAGGAAGGATACATATTTGTAGATATATTTAATTATGTAGATATAGATATAAACAGTGCAAAGGCGGTAAGGTTACTTTTAAATGATAGGGATGCATCCTTTACAGATAGAATAAAGGATGGGGATAGGATTATAATAGAGACACACCAATAAAGGTGTGTCAGGCTGTTGAAAAAGTTATATATTGATTAGCCCCATGAAGGATTTCTTGGNCATTGATTCATTTCGCTAAGCAATTCTAAGCTTTTCTTTGTTTGAAAAAGTCCTACCCTCGCGATGCCATCGTCCTGATGGCCGCTCGGCTCGGCACGTCCTGTGCCGAATTACGGACTTTTTCAAAGTCNAAAAGCAATAATTGCTAAAGCTCATGAAATATGCTAATAGAAATCCTTTCATGGGGCTTTTTCATATTTTAGCTAACAAACAGGTTTGTCAACAATCTGTGTTTTTTATTAAAAACTTTTAAATTATGAAATAAAATTGGATAATTGATAAAAATATAATTAATGTTATAATGTAATTAAAAATTATATTTAAAAAGTGAGTGGTGTAAATGAAAAGAAGGGGCACCGAAATAAGTGAAATAAATGAAATAATAAAGAGAATAATAGAACAAATAAGCAACAGTAAAGAGATGATAATAAACATCATAGACAATGTAAAAAAAGAAGAGGCTGAACTAATCATAGAAATAAAACAGCTAAAGGATAAGATAGCTGAAATTATCAAGGAAGTTGATGAACTGGAGAAATTAGATAAAAAAATGAGGCAGTCCCTTTCTGAAGTATCAAGTAGATTTGATAAATATTCAGAAAAAGATATAAAGGAAGTATACGATAAGGCCTATGAGGTTAGGCTAAAACTTCTTACTAAAAGGAATGAAGAAAAATCCTTAAGGGAGAAAAGGGATAGGTTAGAGATTCAGCTAAAAAAACTTGGAGAAAACATAAACAATGCACAAAAGGCTATAAGTCAAATAACTGTTGCATTAAAGTACCTTGAGGGTGAGGCATTATCGACACTTAATTTAGATGATAAAGAATCGGAAATGTTAGTGGGAATAAAGATACTTGAGGCTCAAGAGGATGAAAGAAAGAGAATTGCAAGGGATATACACGATGGACCTGCACAGTATGTGGCATCTGCAGTTATGAGAATAGATTTTACTAAAAAAGTAATTGAAAAGGATTTAGAAAAGGGAATGATGGAGCTTTCGGAGCTTAAGGAAGTTTTAAAGACTGCACTTAAGGAGATTAGAGCAATAATATTCGACCTAAGGCCTATGTCCCTTGACGATTTAGGATTAGCTCATACAATACAGGAATATGTAAAATCCATAAAAGAGGAGAAGGATATAAATATTGAACTTAAAATAAAACCAATAGAGGATGAAATAGAACCTATAATACAGGTTGCAGTTTATAGGATAATTCAAGAGATACTAAACAACGTAAAGAAACATTCTAAGGCAAAAAATGTAGAGGTAAAGCTTGATTATGGACTTAAGTATCTTATGATTGTTGTAAGTGATGATGGTATAGGCTTTGATGTAGAAGAAACACTAAAGAAGGTTAAAACACAGGGGACAAACTATGGACTTTTAGGAATAATGGAAAGAGTAAATCAACTTCAGGGAGAATTTGAACTTGAATCTAAAAAGGGAGTAGGTACCAAATTTAAAATCAAACTTCCTGTTAATAGGGGGGTAATTAAGGATGATTAAAATACTTATTGCTGATGACCATACGCTCATAAGGGAAGGGCTTGAAAAGATAATTGGTCTTGAAGATAATATGAAAATAGAATTTAAATGTAGGGATGGAAGGGAAGCATTAGAATATATTTTTAAAAATAAGATAGATGTTGCCCTATTAGATATTAATATGCCAAACCTTACTGGTATTGATGTTTTAAAAAATATTAAGAGCAAAAATATAGATATAAAAACTATAATACTAACAGTTGAAAGTGATAAAAACATACTTTTTGAAGCAATAGAGGTTGGGGCAGATGGATATATATTAAAGGATTCTGCATCAGATGAGATTGTTGAGGCAATAAATACTGTATATGGTGGAGAAAAATATATAGATAAATCATTGGTGTCTTTAATATTTAACAGAATAAAGAGCAAAGAAGAAAGGACTTGTATATTTGATAAGCTTTCAAAACGTGAAGTTGAGGTTCTGCTTTATATATCAAGGGGATTTAGTAATAAAGAGATAGCTGAAAAGCTTTTTTTATCCGAGAAAACAGTTAAAAACTATGCTACAAATCTATTTTTAAAGATAGGGGTTAACGATAGAGTTCAGGCAGCACTTTTAGCAGTACAGAATAATATAGAGGAGTATTATAAAGGAAAGTACGAACAGTAGGGACTTAAGTCTCTACAGGCTGTTGAAAAAGTTATATATTGATTAGCCCCATGAAGGATTT
>NZ_KI421443.1:0-10099 GCF_000472625.1 Caloramator sp. ALD01 | reverse complement strand
CAATAATTGCTAAAGCTCATGAAATATGCTAATAGAAATCCTTTCATGGGGCTTTTTCATATTTTAGCTAACAAACAGGTTTGTCAACAATCTGTAGGGACTTAAGTCCCTATTTTTTTATGCCAAAGGTACTTCTATTTTAGTACCTTTGCAATCTATTTTATAGAATCTATCTAAAATATAATTAAATTAACAAAAACAAAAGCGAATATCATTAAGGGAGGTTATATATATGATGAGAACATTATTTAATCTTATGGCTTCAAGAAAGACAAAGGGACAAGGTATGGTTGAATACGCATTGCTTGTTGCACTTATAGCTGTAGTTGTTATCGGAGCATTAGTACTCCTTGGACCTGCAATAGCACAAAAATTCCAACAAATTACACAGCAATTAGGCTAATTAAATAAAAAAGAAATAGATATGCACTCTGCATATCTATTTCTTTAAAAAGAGGAGATGCTATGAAGCATAGAAAAAAAGGACAAGCATTACTTGAATTTGCAATACTACTTCCCATACTTTTACTAATTGTTATGGGTATATCAGAATTTGGTATAATGCTAAATTCCTATCTAACAATTCAAAATGCATCAAGGGAAGGTGCAAGGCTTGGAATTTTGGGAGCAGATGATAACGAAATAGTTCAAGCAGTATATAGTAGTGCTTCTCATATAGATACTAATAAACTGAATGTTACAATAACTCCAAATGATTCTAATAGAAGACCGGGTGAGACCTTAAGGGTTAGGGTGGAATATGAATACGACCTTTTAATACCAATAATAAAAAACATATTAGGAAACCAAGTAGAACTTACAGCGGAAACAGCAATGAGAGTTGAATGAAGGTGATTTTAATGAAAAAAAGGGGAAATGCAGCCATAATAATACTTATTATGTTTGCTGCACTTTTATCTTTTTCCGCCTATGTTATAGATGTTGGCATAGTTTATGCAGAAAAAATAAAGCTTGAGAATGCAATTGATGCAGCCTGCCTTTCAGCAGCATTAGAGCTTCCTTCAAATCCTCAAAGGGCAGAGGAGATTGCAAAGGAATATCTTGAAAAAAACGGAGTAGACCCTAAAAAGGCACAAATAGCTATATCAGAGGATAATAAAAGTATTGAAATTAGGGCAAGAAAGCAGACTAATCATATATTCGCAAAAATTTTTGGAATAAACAAAAGTACTGTTTATTCAAAATCTAAGGCAATTTTAGGACCAGCAAAATCCGTAAAAGGAGGGGTTAGGCCCTTTGGAGTTGTTGCATATGACTTTACCTATGGTGATTTAGTCACATTAAAAGAGGAGGCAGGGGATGGATATCACGGAAATTACAATGTACTTGCAATAGGAGGACAGGGGGCTAATGTTTTTTATATAAATGCAATGTATGGCTATGATGGTGTTATAAATGTTGGGGATATGCTTGATACAGAACCAGGTAATATGGCTGGGGTTGTTAACGATTTAAAAAACTACATTAATTCAGAAAACAGTACCTTTGAAAATTATAAGAGGGATTCTATAAGACTGTGGACAATACCTCTTGTAAATACAATGGAGGTAAATGGTAGAAAAAAGGTTTTGGTTGTTGGATTTGCACAGTTTTTCGTTGAGGATATATATAAAAAATCTGGTAAGGCAGAGATTAAAGGTAGATTTATAAAATATGTAACAAATGCAGAAATTGATATGAGCCTAAATGATACAGGAGTTTATGGCGTTAAGCTTTCAAGGTAGGTGATAAGATGAATAGTTATTTTAGGAGGCTTTTGTTGTTTTCCTTTATATTATCAATACTGGTAACTTTTTTAGTGTATATGTATATAGGTAAATTAGGATCAAAAAAGGAAACTAAGCAACTTGTTAAGGTTTTAGTTGCAAACACTAACATACCAAAGGGGACTGTTATAGAAAAAAAGATGTTGAGGGAGATTGAATTACCAAAGGATAGCCTTCAGCAGGGATACATTAGGGATTATTCTTTAGTTTTAGGAAAATTTGCAAAGGAGAACATCATAAAGGATGAGATAATACTTCTTGGTAAGCTTCAGGGTGAAAAAATAGACGAGTTAAGTTTTAATATAGATGAAAATTATAGGGCACTTTCAGTAAATGTTACAGGTGACACAGGTGTATCATACCTTTTAAAGCCTGGCGATTATGTTGATGTTATTGTATTTTTATCAGAGAAGAGGGAGAACAATAGAGTAATAAGAAGTGACATTGCAAAGGTTATACTCCAAAACATAAAGGTTTTAGCAGTTGATAGAAATATGACAAGACAAAACAATCCAAAGGATGATGGAAAGATACCTACAAGATTTTTTGTAACACTTCAGGTTCCTGCACAGGATGTAGAAAAGCTTGTTCTTGCAGAGGATATAGGGAAAATTAAACTTTCCCTTAGAGCAAATAAAAGTACAGATACAATAAAATCAAAAGGAGCAGTAGAAGCGGATTTTTTTATAAATAAAGAAGAAAAATATATCTACTATAAGGTAAAAAAGGGAGATACATTAAGAAACATAAGCAGAGCCTTCTATGGACATCCTGATAATTATGACCTGTTAAAGGAGATAAATAATATAAAGGATGAAAATATAATAGTTCCTAATATGATTATAAAGGTTCCTGTTTCTAAAAAGTAGGAGTGATAGTATGAATAAAATAAAGATATTGATTGCAGATGACGTTAAAGAAACAAGGGATATCGTAAAAAAAATAATAGAATTTGAAGAGGATTTTGAAATAGTAGGAGAGGCATTAGATGGAGAAGATGCAATAGAAAAAATAAAAAAGTTAAAACCTGATGTGGTTTTAATGGACATAAATATGCCTGTTTTAAATGGACTTGAGGCAACAGAAAGGATAACGTCACAATTTAAAGATGTAATTGTTATCATTATGTCTGTTCAAGGGGAAAGTGAATATTTAAGAAAGGCTATGTTTTATGGTGCGAAGGAGTATATTATAAAGCCCTTCAATTATGATACTTTAGTAAATACTATTAAACTAACCTATGATAGATATAAGAACATAAAAGAAAGTGAAACAGATTTAAGGGATGGGAAGGTTATAACCTTCTTTAGTTCAAAGGGGGGAGTAGGAAAGACTACCTTAGCAGTAAATACAGCAATTGAGTTAAGCAAAAATAAAAAGGTGCTTCTTATAGATTTAGATTTAATGTTTGGAGATATATCCATATTTGTTGATGCTGTTGATGCAAAGACAATACTTGATGTGGTTGATGATGAAAACATAGATTCAATAAGCAGTATAAAATCTTATCTATATAATTACAATAAAAATTTAGATATAATGTTTGCACCTAAAAAGCCTGAAGCATCTGAATATATAAGCAAAGAAATAGTAGAAAAGATATTAAATACATTAAAGAGGCATTATGATGTTGTAGTGGTTGATACGGGGGTTAATTTTAGTGAAGTAACGCTTTATATATTAGATATTTCAGACTATATTCTTTTTATTTCCAATATGGATTTAGCTTCTTTAAAAAACACAAAGCTTGGACTTCAAGTTATGAGATCCTTAGGATATGACAAAAATAAGGTTAAGGTTGTTATAAATAGGTTTAAAACTGACTATGGAATAGGTAAAAAAGAGGCGGAGGAGGTATTTAAGGAGAGTGTATTTTTAACTATAGCAGATGATGAAAAGACTGTTATAAACTCAATAAACACAGGTAAACCCTTTATTGAGGGTAGTAAGTTTTTAAAATCTAAGATAGAAAAATCAATAGAAACTCTATGCAGACAACTTGAGATATAAAGGGGGCAATTATATGTCTCTTATAAAAAGGCTTGAAGAAAAAAATATAGAAACGAGGCAGAATAAAATAGAAAAGGAAATAGATCCTTATGTAAAATTAAAATCTAAAATACAGAACAAAGTAATAGAGGAACTTGATATAAATTTCAAGGATATATCAGAGGAAAATGATGAGGTAACACAAAAGATTAATGCATTAATCTTAAAAAACATTGAGGAGGAGTCATTAAATTTAACAAGCTCCCAAAAAAAGAAGATAAGGGAGGAACTTATAGATGAGATAATAGGTTTTGGACCTATTACACAGTTTCTAAAGGATGCAAGTGTTACAGAAATTATGGTAAACGGTCCAAATAAGATATATGTAGAAAGAAATGGAAAGCTTACCTTGACAGATGCAAAGTTCAAAAATGACGACCACGTAATGCACGTTATAAAGAAGATAGTATCTCCACTTGGAAGAAGAATTGATGAAAGTTCACCTATGGTTGATGCAAGACTTCCAAATGGCTCAAGAGTTAATGCAATAATTCCTCCTCTTGCAATAGACGGGCCATCAATTACTATAAGAAAGTTCTCAGATGACCCCTTTACAGTTGAAGATTTAATAAGGTTTGGAACTTTAAATACTAAAATGGCTGAGTTTTTGAAAATATGTGTTCAGGGAAGGCTCAATATTGTTGTATCTGGTGGTACAGGAAGTGGTAAAACAACAACCCTTAATGTTTTATCATCCTTTATACCAAACGAAGAAAGAATAATAACAATAGAGGATGCAGCAGAACTTCAGCTCTCTCAAGAGCACGTTGTAAGGCTTGAAACAAGGCCTGCAAACCTTGAGGGTAAAGGAGAGATAACAATAAGAGACCTTGTTAAAAACAGTTTAAGAATGAGGCCGGATAGAATTGTTGTGGGAGAGGTAAGATCAGGTGAGGCCCTCGATATGCTTCAGGCTATGAATACAGGTCACGACGGCTCACTTACAACAGGGCACGCAAATTCTCCAAGGGATATGCTCTCAAGACTTGAAACAATGGTTTTAATGTCGGGTATGAATTTGCCTGTTAGAGCAATAAGAGATCAAATTGCATCAGCAATAGATGTTATAATACAGCAGTCAAGGCTTATGGATGGAAGTAGAAAAATAACTCATATAACTGAGGTTCAGGGTATGGAGGGAGATGTAATAATACTTCAGGATATATTTAGGTTTGAACAAAGAGGAGTTGACAATAAGGGAAAGGTAAAGGGAGATTTTGTTTTTACAGGAGTTATGCCAAAGTTTATTCAAAAGCTTAAGGAAAAGGGAATAAACATTCCACAAGAAATATTTATGTAGTTTGGAAGTGATGATATGGTTCTATTACTAACTTTGATTTTTCTACTTTCCTTTTCAATTTTTTATTCTTTATCTATGTTAGCATTTAATCAAGTTAAGACGGTGGACAAGTTAAAACACTTTGATGAGGAATATGTTGAATTAAACTCTGGAGTTAAAAAGGAAAAATTAAATTTTATAAAATCCTTGTCAAAGCTTATACCAGACTTCAAATTCAATGGGAGAATAAGGGAGTATGTTGAGCTTGAACTTATAAGGGCAGATTTGCCATTGACCTACAACGAACTTGTTGTTATTAAGATATTAATATCATTAATTACAGGATTAACACTTTATTTGTTGACTAAAAATGTAATAATAGCAATATCTTTATCCTTCTCCTCGTGGTCCCTACCAACACTTTTTATGTTAAAGAGAAAAATAGATAGAATAAAAAGGTTTGACAGTCAGCTCTCTGAAGCAATAGTTATAGTTTCTAATTCCCTAAAGGCAGGGTATTCATTTTTGCAGGCAGTTTCAGTTGTAGGGGAACAGGTAAAGGAGCCCTTAGGGAAGGAGTTTAAAAGGCTTTTAAAGGAGATGAGCCTTGGATTGTCAGAGCAGGAGGCCTTTTATAATCTTCAAAGAAGGGTTACATCGGAGGATTTGAATCTCCTTATAAATGCCATATTAATTCAAAAGGATATAGGAGGAAACCTTGCAGAAATATTAGATAATATCACAGAAACAATAAGAGAGCGTCAGAAGATAAAAAATGAACTAAAGACCTTAACGGCACAGGGAAAACTTACAGGAGCAATTATTTCTCTTCTTCCTTTATTTTTAGGAGTAGTTATTTACTTATTTAATAGGGAATATATAATGCTCCTTTTTACAACGAAGATAGGTTTAGCAATGGTTATTTTTTCTTTTATATTTGAACTTATAGGCATTTTTATGATAATGAAAATAATAAACGTTGAATTATAGAGGTGGAACTATGCTTTTATTAATATTACTCCTATCCTTTTTATTAGCCTTTTGCGTTATAAATTTAATTTTTATGATAGCTTTAAGAAATAAAATTACTTTAAAGGGGAGAATTGATAAGATTAAGGAGGATGTTAAATTAGATGAACTTTCGGATAAATCCTTTTTAGAGAGGGCTGTAGTTCCTCTTTATTTTGTTTTATTTAATTTCTTTTTAAAGTTTACTCCCCAAAATAAAATAAATAGGTTAAATAAAAGGTTAGAGCTGGCAGGATATCATAAAAATGATATAGGTAGATGGATTTTTATTAAAGCTGTATCCACTTTAATTTCATTTTTATTTTCCTATATCCTTTTTTATCTTTTATCTAACAGTACATTAAATTCTCTCATACTCGCACTTTTTATTGGTATTTTAACAAACTATCTATTTAGCTTTAACCTATCAGTTAGGGTAAAAAAAAGAAAGAAGAACATATTGAGGGATTTACCCTATGTTCTTGATTTGATAACTGTGAGCGTTGAGGCTGGACTTTCCTTTGATGGTGCAATAGCAAAGGTAGTAGATAATATAAAGGGAGACTTAAGTGACGAGTTTGCTAAAACCTTAAAGGAAATAAGGATGGGAATACAGAGAAAAACAGCCTTAAAAAGTTTAAGTCAAAGGTGTGATGTAAAGGAGCTCACAAGCTTTGTCACTTCTTTAATTCAGGCTGATGAGCTTGGGGTAAGTTTAGGTAAGGTTTTGAGAATAGAGTCTGCAAATTTAAGGGAGCAGAGAAAACAGGCAGCAAGAGAAAATGCAATGAAGGCACCTATAAAGATGCTCTTTCCACTTGTATTTTTTATATTTCCTACAATATTTGTTATAATTCTTGGACCTGCATTTATAAAGCTATATAATTTCTTTTTAAGGTGATATTATGAAAAAGCTAATATATAAGGATAGAGAAATATGTAGAGTTTATTTTGCAAATAACTTCAAAGATAGACTTTTAGGATATATGTTTAGAAAGAAGCCCCATTATGAGGCAATTCTTTTTAAACCCTGCAATAGCATTCATACTTTTTTTATGGGATTTAATATTGACGTTCTTTTTTTAGATAAAAATATGGTAGTTATAAAAAAGATAGAGGGATTACCAAAGGGAAAAATAGCCTATGAAAAAGGTGCATACTTTGTGGTAGAGGCAGAGGAGGGAATTTTAAAGGAAATTAAAGTTGGGGAGAGAATAAAGATAATGTAATTATAAAAAATTAAGTTGGGGTGAAAATAGATGCTTAATGAAACACAAAGGAATTTTAGGAGACAAATTAAGGAGCTTGAAAGAGAAGGTCTTTTAGAAAAAAGAGAAAAGGCAAGAAGGGTTAGAAATTATTCGTTAGTTACAATTTTGATATTTGCTTGGAACATATATGCAGGATATACTTGGATAAGGCCTTTTATTATTAAGTATATAAAAGATAATAAAACCTTTAATATAAAACCATCTACAGTAGAAGGAGTTTACAATCAAGAAAAAATTGCTAACTATATAATAAATTACAATAATATTATTAAATTAGAAAAAGAGAATTTAGATATTATAAAAAGATATATTGAAAATAGAGGTATTTTAGATGAAAATACATTAAAATCAAACCTATCTCAAATAATTTCAATATCTAAATTAAATTCAGTTACTGTAAATGATTTAAAACAACTTGATTTACTTGTTAATGAAGATATTTTAAATCATACACAATTAATAACCTATATTTTAAAACAACATAAGGTAACCTATGAAGTCTATTATGAGGTAAAAAATTATATAGATAAATCTAATGAATATAATATAAAAATTAGAAGTGAAATTATAAATATATTTAAAGAAAATGGAATAGACTATGCGTTTGATCCTATTACAGGAGAGATAAGGTATAGCTATAAGGTAATAAGATGATAATAAGAGATAAAAATAACCCCTATTTGCATTTATTGTTAAATAAATGTAAATAGGGGTTTATGTCGCAATATGTAGAAAATATTGTAATTAGTTACTACTTATGTTATAATCGTAGACAGTTTTTTAACAAGGAGGATGGGTATGAACGTAAATTATTCACTAATCAAAAGCAATGCTGAATTAAAATTTGATGCAAGACAGAGACTAAAGGGCAACTGGGGTATGGCAATACTTGTTTGCTTTCTTGGCTCATTACTTCCAGGCATTCCAGGAGCAATCCCATATATTGGGTGGATATTTGGTTTACTTATTGGTGGACCTTTTGCCTTGGGTTTAGCAAGCAGTTTTTTAAGACTTGTAAGAAATGAGCCATTAGAACTTGAAAACCTGTTTGATGGTTTTAAAAACTTTGCAACGGCATTTTTAGCACAACTATTAATGTCAATTTTTATATTTCTGTGGTCATTACTTTTAATTATACCTGGAATCATTGCAGCATATAGTTATTCTTTAACATTTTATATTATAAAGGATAATCCTGAAATTGGTGCTATGGAGGCATTAAGAAGAAGTAAACAAATGATGAAGGGATTTAAGGGAAAGCTATTCCTATTACAACTTAGCTTTATAGGTTGGGCATTATTATGTATTTTAACAGTAGGAATAGGATTCTTATGGCTTATGCCATATATAAAAACAGCAGAAGCCCAATTCTATGAAAACCTAAAGCAGGCATATGAAGCAAGTAGTTTAGCTGAATAATAAAGAAATAAAGTGGCTTTATACTAAGATGTATAAAGTCACTTTTTAATTATTGTGCAGGAAATTAGTATTTTAAATAGAATATAATTATGTAGGAAATATGAGAAAAAGAAACAAACCTATTAAAAGATAATAAGATGGAGTTAGTGTAATAAAATAAGAATTATAGTATTATGGGAAATTATTCAATAATAGGAGGTTAAGATGAGAATTAAATTAAATCTATATACAAAGGAGCAACAACATATAGATATAAATTACAACTATTATATTTCATCTTTTATATATAGATGTTTGGAAGAGATAGATGGGGAAATGGCTAATAGACTTCATAATCAAGGATTTGAATATAATGATAAAAAATACAAGATGTTTACTTTTTCTAATTTATTTTTTGAAGACTATAAAATTGAAAAGGATAGAATAACATTTAGTGGAAATGTGAACCTATCTATATCATCACCTATATCTGAGTTTACAGAGTATCTTGTTAAATCTATTCTTTTTAAAGAGGAGATAAAATTAGGTTGTGCAATATTAAAGGTAGATAGTATATCAATACCTGCTATACCAGAATTTAGAGAAAGGATGAAATTTAAAACAATATCACCAATAACTATGTCAACAGCTTTATTAAAGGAAGATGGAAGGCTTTTAAAAAGGGATTTATATATAGAAGATGATAGATTTATTAAAAATATAAGAAGAAATGTACTTGCAAAATACGAAATAATACATAAAAAGTTGCCAGATGATACAAGATTTGATATTAACTTTGGGAAGAACACAAAAGGAAAACTTATAAAATATAAAAATGGGATAAACATTAAAGGATATTTAACTGATTGTGAGATTATAGGTAATTCTGAACTTATAGAAATAGCCTATGAATGTGGATTAGGTGATAGAAATAGTCTCGGTTTTGGTATGATTGAATGCTTAGATAAATAAGTGCCACCAAGAGCTCCGAAAAAATAGTGGCTTTTAATGACGTTTTTTATAAATATTCAACTTGATTTAATAAAATGCATAAAAAGTTATTAATGTAAAATGCGTAGCATTAAAAATATATTAATATTTGTTAATTCAATCTATATAGGGCTTTGTTTTTGAGCCCTATTTTTATTATTTCCTCATTTTAGGGCGTAGCAAAGCTAAGGGTGGCCTTTTGCTGCATAATTAAGTTGACCATCCTTACTATATTACACGCAGTGTTTGCTAAAATAATATGTATTTTAGCACCTACAAGTCGAAGATATCGACATCTTCTTAAACCATGATTTCTT
>NZ_AXAA01000036.1:0-18115 GCF_000472625.1 Caloramator sp. ALD01 | reverse complement strand
AAAAGTCCGTAATTCGGCACAGGACGTGCCGAGCCGAGCGGCCATCAGGACGATGGCATCGCGAGGGTAGGACTTTTCAAACAAAGAAAAGCTTAGAATTGCTTGGCGAAATGAACGAATGCCCAAGAAATCCTTCATGGGGCTTATAACTTTTTCAACAGCCATATGAACACCTCTAAGTGCTCCTACTACTCTATATCCTTTTTACATTTTTGTAATCTATACAATGTCTCCTCTTTCCCTATAATCTCAAATACATCAAATAGAGGTGGTGATACCTTGGAGCCTGTTACTGCAATTCTAAGGAGCATAAAAAGTATTTTAGTCTTTGTGTTTATTTCTTCACAAAGTCTTCTCATCTCTTCCTCTAAATATACCTTATCCCAGTTTTGTATCTTTTCTAAGTGTTTTATTGACTCATCTAAAAGCCTTATTATTTCATCCTTATCTATTTTTTTAATTGATTCTATTATAAAATCTAAGGAATACTCCCTTGGACTTTCATAAAACATCCTAAAGGCATCCTTTACCTCATCAAGCCTCTTTAGTCTTTCCTGTTCAACTTCAACTATTCTCCTTAATTTTTTATAATCATCCTCTGTCTTCTTAAAATAGTCTTGTCCTTCGATAAAGGGTAAAATAAGCTCATATAATTCCTCTACACTCTTTTTTCTGATGTAGTGTCCATTGTACCATTCAAGTTTTTTAAAATCAAATACAACATTAGAGTTGTTTATATTGTCTAAACTAAACTTATCTATCATCTCATCTATGTTTAAAAACTCTTGACCATCCTTTGGGTTCCATCCTAAAATCACTATAAAGTTCAATACTGCCTCCTTCAAATAGCCCATATCCCTATATTCACCAATATAAAGTGCACCATCCCTTTTTGAAATCTTGCTCCTATCTTCATTTAATAAAAGTGGAAAATGCACATATTGTGGAATCTTGGCCGAAAGCGACTCTAAAATTAATACTTGGCAGAAGGTATTAGGTATGTGTTCTTGGCTTCTCAAAACGTGGGATATATTCATTAAATAGTCATCTATTGCCGTTGCAAAGTTATATGTTGGAACTCCATCTGATTTTCTTATGACAAAATCCCCCATCAAATTTCCATCCCACTTAAGTTCTCCCCTTACTGCATCATTGAAGGTTATTATTTTATTAGGAACTTTAAATCTTACAACAGGTTTTAACCCTTTATTTAGTTTGTCCTCTATCTCTTCCTTTGTTAAATTTCTACATCTTCCTGAATATTTTGGAGGAAGCTTTTGTTCAATCTGCCTCTTTCTTTCCTCCTCAAGTTCCTCCTCACTACAAAAGCAGTAGTAGGCATATCCTTCATCTATCAATTTTTGTATGTATTTATCATAAATATCTAATCTTTCTGACTGCCTATAGGGGCCATAGGGGCCCCCTACATCTGGCCCTTCATCCCAGTTTATTCCGAGCCATCTTAAACCTTCAAATATCCCCTCCTCAGACTCCTTTGAATTTCTTTTCATATCGGTATCATCTATTCTTAATATAAACTTTCCATTATTCTTTTTGGCAAAAAGATAATTATATAATGCATTTCTTGCAGTACCAACGTGACAGTTTCCAGTTGGACTTGGTGCAATTCTAACCCTAACCTCCATCTATAACACCTTCCTATTTAAATTTTTTATATCATTTTCTATTATTTTTGTTAAATAAGAATCTCCTGAAACCTTTGTAATTTTTAGTGCTAAGTTTAATATTTCCTCCTTATCTTCACTACTACAGTAGAGTGCATTTGCACATTCCTCTAAAGCCTGTTTATATCTACCTCTACCAAAATATTCCTCAGCCATAATTTTTCTAAGCTTAGCATCATAGGGGTCAATCCCCCTCATTAATCTTCCCTCTAATAAATCATCATAATCATACATATCCTCAACAAAAAGAGCCACTTCTCTATGGGCATCCTCTGGAATATCTATAAAATCCTCCTGCCAATAACTGTATCCTGTTAGGCACAAGGATTTTTTAAGCGATTTTTTTAAATATGTATAACCATCCATTTTGCCTGAAAAAATAAGGTGTCTCCCAAGTATATAATATGGTGCAAAATAAGTACCGCAGGCCTTTATAGCCATATTTATATAGCTAACTCCCTTTTTAAAATCTCCATTTTCAAGAAAATATTTGCCAAGATAACATAGGCTCTGTACTGCTTTTTTATCTCTATTTACCATAAGCCTATGATAATCTATTTCAGACTTGTATTGTTTTATTTCGTTAAAATCAAAACCATAATCCTTTGATAAAATCAAACATCTTTCAATGCACTCCTTTGAGGCATTTATATTCTCCTCAAAGGAATATTCATCAACACCATTAATCGATGCAAAATAATCATCCAGCATACATCTATATAAAAATGACTCAAAGTTTGAAGACAAAATCACAAAATTAGAAGTTTCGTGAAGGTATAGCCCTATAAAATAATCATTTACATCAGGGCCATATTTATAAAAGCAGTATAAATCACCATTGCTTATGTCCCCAAAGGGAAGAAGCCTAAAATCCATCTTACCGGGAATTCTTAAAATATTTGCAGATATGTTTTCTGGATATTCAAATCTACAACTTCCAAACTGAATATCTCCACCATATCTATATATAAATTGTTTATATTCCATAGGTAAAAAATACCCATATTTCATTTCAAATTTTTCCAATCTCCCTTTTGCCATACCTTAGTTCCTTTCCTTAAAATGTACTAATTAAATTATATTAATAATCCTAATAATTTACAAGCAAATTGCAAACAATTCTAAATAGTTAAAATTGAATTATAGAGGTTAAAAAAACAATTTTGTTCAAATAATACAACATAGGAGGCGAAATTATGGTTGTATTTGTTCGAACAATAATTTTATATATATTCGTCACCCTTGCAATGAGACTTATGGGTAAAAGACAAATAGGTGAGCTTCAGCCCTTTGAACTTGTAGTTGCACTAATGCTCTCAGAACTTGCAACGCTCCCTATGCAGGATACGGCTATACCTTTGATTCACGGAATAATTCCTATCCTAACCTTAATGACACTTGAAATACTAATATCCTTTTTAACCTTAAAGGTTGAATTTTTTAGAAAGCTTTTCTGCGGAACCCCTGATATTCTAATAAAACACGGAAAAGTATCTGAAGAAGAGTTAAGAAGGCAACGCTTTAACTTAGATGACCTGATTGAAGAGCTCAGAATGATGGGATACCTTGACATTGCAGACATTGAATATGCAATACTTGAAACCAGTGGAAAACTCAGCATAATCCCTAAAGCAGAAAAATCGCCTGCAACAAGAGAGGATTTAAACTTAAATCACCAATCTGTAAAGTTGCCAGTTAGTATCATACTTGATGGGGTTTTAAATAAAAAGAATCTATCCATAACTGGTCACGACCTTAATTGGCTTATGGAAAATTTAAAAAGTAAGGGTATTGAAGATATTAAGGATGTGTTTATTGCTATGATAGATTCTAAAGGAAATCTTTTTATTCAAAGGAGGGATAAGGATGAAGAAAAGAATAAAAAGTAATATAAAGACATCACTAATCATCCTCCTTCTCTTTTCATCTATTACATCCATAGGATTATTAGTAAATAATTTTTTAAATAATACATCTTATTCTTTATTAAATTCAATACGTGTTATACAATTAAATATAGAACACGATAATTGGGATGTATCATATAACGAAATTATGAAACTTAAATCTGAATGGGAGAAAGACAAAAAAATTTGGAGTGCTCTAATTCACCACGATGAAATAGATAAAATATCTGAAAATATGGAACTTCTTATAGAATATATAAAGGCTAAGGATAAAACAAATTCATTAAGTCACATTGCTGTATTAAAAAATTATATAGAACATATACCTGAATTGGATAAACTAAGCCTCCAAAATATTTTTTAAAAAAATTATTTGCTTACGCCCAAAAATGTACTATAATATACATAGTGCCTAATTGTCCCATAGGGACTATTTGTGTCCCATAATACATATAAAGGAGGATTTACAATGCCACTTGTTACAACTAAAGAAATGTTTAAAAAAGCCTATGAAGGCGGATATGCGATTGGTGCTTTTAACATCAACAACCTTGAAATACTTCAAGGTGTTGTAAAGGGTGCAAAGGCTAAAAATTCACCAGTTATACTTCAATGCTCAACTGGTGCACTTAAATATGCAGGCCCAAAATATCTAAGAGCTATGGTCGAAGCTGCTGCTGAAGAAACAGGAATTGATATAGCACTTCATCTTGACCACGGCCCAGATTTAGATGCAGTAAAACTTGCAATAGCAAGCGGATTTACTTCAGTTATGTTTGATGGTTCACATTATGATTTTGAAGAAAACATAGGAAAGACTAAGGAAGTTGTTGAATATGCACACGCACACGGTGTTGTTGTTGAAGCTGAACTTGGTGTGCTTGCTGGAGTAGAAGATGACGTGGTTGCTGCTGAGCACGTTTACACTGACCCAGACCAAGCTGTTGAATTCGTTGAAAGAACTGGATGTGACTCCCTTGCAATAGCTATTGGTACATCCCACGGTGCCTTCAAGTTCCCACCAGATTATGAACCACAACTAAGATTTGATATACTTGAAGAAATACAAAGAAAGCTTCCAAACTTCCCAATAGTTCTTCACGGTGCATCAGCAGTTGATCCAGAAACTGTTGAAATGTGCAACAAGTTTGGTGGAAACATTGCAAACGCTAAGGGAATTCCAGTTGAAATGCTAAGAAAGGCTGCTTCAATGGCTGTATGTAAGATAAATATGGATACAGATTTAAGACTTGCTATGACAGCCGCAATAAGAAAGGTATTCGCAGAAAATCCAGCTGAATTTGACCCAAGAAAATACCTTGGTGCTGGTAGAGATGCTATACAAAAGGTTGTTGAATACAAGATCGAAAACGTTCTTGGTTCAGCAAATAGACTATAATATAAAGCAGACCTATATGGTCTGCTTTATTTCCATTATTTTTTTGCATAAGAAACTATTGAGTATTCCCCTCTTTCAACATTATAAAAGAGATACTCCCCTTGTGAGTTTGTTCTTGTAAATTTTATAAACCTTCCATCCTTTGTTTGAAGCACAACAAGTGCATCCTTTACTCTATTACCTTCATTATCTACTATAACACCACTTATAGTACCATAAATCATATTAGGTTTAATTTGAGGATATATAGTTAATGAATTAAGTCCAGGTCTTAAGCATATTTTTTCTTTATAGTAAAACATATTGTTTTCTGCCTTAATAATATATATTCCGCTTGCAACCTTATCAATAAAAAAAACACCATTCTTATCTGTAACAGTTCTTTCACATAGTGTAAGTATTCCATAATAACAGGAATATAATTCTACTTGACACATATCAACTGGTTTATTATTAAAAACTACTCTTCCAACAAAAATAGATAGTATATTTTCAAGCTTATTCAATATTATTGTTACGCTTAATTTTTGTCCATCAAATAAAAATATATTCTGAAAGTCTGATGTAGAATATCCTTCACAGGTTGCAAATACCTTATAGCAATTCTTATTATCAAAAATAAATAATTTAAAATTTCCACATCCATCAGTAATTGTATGTTCAATGGGGTTAGAAAACACATCTAAGACTTTAACACAGGCACCACATATACCTTGTCCCTTCGAATTTGTAACTCTTCCTTCTATTATTTTTATAGCATTTTTTCTTTCTTCTATCCTCCCATCAATTCTAATCTCATTATCCATAAAATCACCACCAATTCCACCTACTACATATTATTCACAACATACTTTTTTTTGTCATATTATATTACAGGAAAGAAAAAGGAGTATTTTCTATGCCAATTGATATTAGAAAGGTAATGATGTACTTTGAAGAAAAGTTCAATTTAATATACAGTAAACTTGATACTTTAAACAACTCCTTTTGTATATGTGAAACTATTACTAAAAGTATTACAAGGGAAGAGACGATTATAATAAAGCCTACCACTCAAAATATTATAATCAAGGACATAATTGTATCATCTACATTTGATGATAACCCTATGTGTGAAATTAAAGTTAACTTTGGATTATCCTATGTAATATTCGTTATAACAAAGGAACAGCCAACTCTACACATAAATCTAACAAATGGAATACTACTTAAATACAATCTACCTGCTACAGCAAAGATTGAAAATGGTTGTAGCAGTGCATCCATAACTTTAATCTACAAAACTCTTTAGGGGGGATATAAATGTCAAATCAAGTAAGTGACCTATATATTTTAGGTCAATCAGTTGCAAAGCAGCTTACAGGTATAGGACAAGAAATTCGTATTGACCTTGACCTACAGCCAAACCCAAACATTGACTCAGGTACAATTATAGGTACTATTAAGGATGAAAACGGAAACCCAATACCTGGTGCAATAGTAAAGATATTTGATGCACAGGGTAACCCAATAGCCCACACCTTTACAGATGCACAGGGTAATTATACCTTCTCTCCATTCCCTCCTGGAACACAATACTATATATCTTCAATTGCTCCGGGATTTATATTTTCACCATTACAACTATTTGCACTTCAACCACGACAACAGCTTCAAATTGACATTACACTTACCTCTGACCCTAAGGCAAACCTTTCTATTATTGCAGGTGATGTATTTACAACAACAGGTGAACCAATACAAGATGCCATAGTTCAGCTATTTAAAGTAAACCAAGACCAAACAGAAACATTAATTGGAACAACCTTTACTAACCAAACAGGACAATTCCTATTTATGGATGTAGACCAGGGAACCTATAGGGTACGAACAAGTAAATTTGGATATATAGGGGATACTTCAACTATATTAATAGATGCAAATAGAATGATTGGTAAGCTTGTTATCACACTTAACGTTGATCCAAATGCTTCAAAGGGTACTATCTCTGGTTATATTAAAGATGATAACAATCAACCAATTGCAAATGCTGTTGTTACTCTCTACAGTGTTGAAACAGATGGTAAACTTACACCAATTAAGTTTACAAGAACTAATGCTCAAGGTATGTATCTATTCTCAGATGTTCCAAACGGTAACTACAAAGTTAAGGCTAATAAATTATCTGTATAATAAAAAGTGCCCAGAAATCTGGGCACTTTTTATTGTCCTTTATTTTGTTCACCTGTGCTTTGTCCATCGTTATTTTGCTGACCTGTCTCTTGATTATTTTCTGATTGGTTACCCTTCTGTTCATTTCCACCCTGATTCGATTGACTACCTTGGTCAGCATTTCCTTGGTTATTGTCTTGTTTATTGTTTTGCTCCGTTGTTGTATTTTGCTTATCTTTATCACTACTATTTATTTCGTCTTGTTTTTTATTATCTATATAATCATCAACATCCTGTGAATCCGTCTTCTTTTTTGTCTCTTCCTTTGGTATTTCCAATTTTATAACCGGTGGTTTCTTCCCTCGTTTATCAATAGGCTTGTCTTGTGAATGATAGTTGTTTACCATATAAATAGGTGCATTAGACGAAGCTCCTGATGCTGAATATAAAAACTTTTCAAGCATAATAGCATTCTTTTGAAAATCAGGTATTAAAACACTCATACCATTCACATAGGTATCCTCAAAGGTATAATCAAAGGGCACCCTTGCCTTTTCAACTGGTGTATTTCCAAATTTATAGGCAGTGTATCCTATATTCATAAGTTTAGTTGTAGGAATATTTGTTTTTATATATGGAAGTACTGCCTTTGCTAACTCTGGCAGTTTAAATACACTTACACCTCTAACCTTATCAATTAAAAGTCCTAATACCTTTCTTTGTCTCTCGGTTCTCTCATAATCTCCATTACCTACTTTTCTTATTCTACAATAGGAAAGTGCCTGTTGCCCATTTAGTTTTTGATAGCCAGGTGCTGTAAGTAAAGTTGAGTTTTTGCCATTTACCTCTTTTATATATTTATTGATTTCATCTACTTCATAATCCTTAACCTCAACCTCTACCCCTCCAAGGGTATCAATAACATCTTGGAAGGCATTAAAATCTATGCAAATATAATATTGAACGTTAACCTGAAAATCCTCATATAAAGTTTTCATTAAAAGTTCTGGTCCACCTAATGTAAAGGCAGCGTTTATTTTATGAGGCCTGTACCCTGGTATTGGAACATACATATCCCTCATAAAGGAGGTAAGTTTTATTGTTTTATTGTTTGTATCTAATGTTGCAAGTATTATGGAGTCTGTTCTTGCAGCCTCTCCCTTTTCTCTTGCATCAATTCCTATTAAAAGTATATTTATAAAACCTTTTTCTTCTTCATATTCAAACTTTTGCCTTTCCTCTTCAGATGAAAAGAAATCCTTTGGAGTTGGAACGTGTATTGTATCATTTATATAGTAAAAAACGCCCAAAGTTAGTCCAATTAAAACAATTAATGGAATCAATATATATTTTAGCTTCTTCATATTAACCTCCCTAATGATAGTATATACCTAATATATTATGCCACAAAAATATAAAGGAGACAATTGAATTATATGAATAAAATGTAAAAAACTCTTAAACTACAATTAAAAATTTAAAAGGTTGAATTATATAAAAGAATAGCCATTTTGTTGTATTTTCTCAACAAAATGGCTATTATATGCTTTATTTATTTGTAAAAATCACATAATCATAGGGCTTGAGTTGATATTTTTGAACTCCGTTTTCTGTAACTTCTCCAGCATTTCCCTTGATTATTTTGTTAAATCCATTGTCATTAATTAGTTGCTTATCAATCAGTACATTTTCTTCCCTTATGTTTACAATAACAAGTCTCTTCTCGCCATTTTTATCCCTTATAAAAGAAACAGCAAGGGGTGTTGTATCAAAGGAGACTATATCTCCATATTTCATTACATCATCGCTTAATCTAAACTTAATAAAATCTCTATAGAAGTTAAGTAGTGAATTTGGATCCTTATCCTGTTCTTCTACAGATGGTGAATACTCTCCTACATTGTGTTTTATTAACTCCCACTTTGTTTGTCCTTGGCCAGTTGTTCTATACCACTTAAAGGGTTCCCTTATTTCTTCATCTGGTTTATGCCCCTTCATTCCTATCTCTTCACCATAATATATAAATGGATTTCCTGGTAAACTTAAATAAATTGCTGCTGCTGCCTTGTTCTTTTCTACACTATCAAGCTTTGACATAACTCTATCCATATCGTGGTTTGTTAAAAATGGTGCATCTACATAGTCTTTGTACTCTGCTTTATATGCATCATAGGTATACTTTAATCTTTGAGAGAACTTTGTAGAGAAGCCTGTGTTTAATGCCTCAATTATTTTTTCTGCAATGTTGAAATTGAAGCAGGAATCAAAGGCTGTAAAGAATGGTGCTATCTTTGATTCTGAATCCCAAACCTCCCCAACTATATATGTATCATTTTTAACGCTTCTTACATAGTTTGAAAATTCCTGCCACCAAGCAACTGTGTCCTTAAACCTCTTACCATCGTATATATGCAGTGCAGCATCTATTCTAAATCCATCAACACCTTTATCTATCCAAAACTTTGCTGCATCCTTTATTTCCTTTCTTACCTTTTTATTATCAAAATTCAAATCTGGCATCTCTGACCAGAAGGTAGCATAATAATAGTTTTTACTGTCCTTAGTATGCCAAGCCTTTTGTCCTATACCTGAAAGCTCTCTTAGATTTGTATCCTTATCTGACCAAATATAATAGTCCTTATACTTTCTGTCTCCCTTTAAAGCCTTTTCAAACCAAGGATGTTTACTGCTGGTATGGTTTGGAACAAAATCTAATATTACTTTTATTCCATTTTCGTGTGCCTTCTTAACTAAATTTTCGAAGTCCTCCATTGTACCAAAATCCTTGTTTACATCCTTATAATCTGTAACATCATATCCGTGATAACTTGGTGATGGATATATAGGGTTTAGCCATATTGCATTTGCTCCTAAACTTTTTATATAGTCTATTTTTTCAGCAACTCCCTTTAAGTCTCCTACTCCATCTCCATCAGAGTCATAGAAGGACCTAACAAAAATTTGGTAAACTACAAGTCCATCCTGTTTTTTTCTTGGTGCAATCGTTTGCTCTTTTTTAAAAAAGCACCCTACACTTGATAGTAGAGCAGCTAATGCTAAAAATAGTGCTAAAAATCGTTTTTTCATATTCTTTTCCCCCTGTTATATAAATTTATTAGTTTTAACATCTCCTCATCTGGTGCTATATACCCTGCCTTTTTACCCTGTTTGTTATATAAAAAAACATATCTATCCTCATTGCAATTCCAAGGTATAAACAAATTCTTCTTTGTTCTATCTAAAACCTTTATTTCACTTTCTTTACCGAAGGCTTCAAACTCCTTAACATCAATATCCAATAGTGTTTTTCTCTTTTGTTTGTTGTATATTGCATCTATTTGAAGGTTTCCATTTGTAAATATATACTCATATTCTGTATACTGCCTATTTCTCATATACAGCATTAAATATGTAATTATACTTAATAGTATAAAACCTATAAAAAACTTAATATTAAATGTAAACAAAGTAAAAAGCAAAGCTATTGAAGAAATGAATCCAAAAGCATAAATCAATACATTAAAGACTACATAGAGACTATTTTTTTCTGTTCCTAAATGTTGCTCATAGAACTTGTCCATAAAAACTACCTCCTAAGTTTCACAATCTTCGTAAATATTATATCATATAAATAGAATAATACCTGCAAAATTAAAAATAAAAATAATGTAATAAACTTCATATCCCTTGTAATATTTATTGTAAATATATTTCCGCTTACCATATATACTAAAAATAAAATTGAATTAAACCACAAAAACTTAAACAATATTTTTTCCCTCCGATTTAATGAAGACAGTTCTATAAAGTAATTTATTATTGGATAGATACCTAAAAAGCTATATATAATCCAACACAGACTATTACATCCAAAAATATAAAGTAAAATTAAAGAATAAAAATAGGCTATAAATCCAAAACTCACTCCACATTTTTTTATTGGATATGATAAAATAAAGGTTGTTATCAATATAATTATTAAGTTTAAAAATAATATATTGTTTAGTTTTTGTGAAGTTATCATTATCATAGAAGTTAGTGTTCCAACCAAAATTGATATATTTAAATCTCTCCTCATTCTATACACCCTTAAGCTAAAATTATTAAAAATATTAATAATATTTTACAATAATTTAAATAAAATTTCTACACTTTATTTTGGAGGAATTGCTATGAAGGAAATAGAGGTTAAAGTTTTAAATGTTGATTTGGAAAAAATAAAGGAAAAACTAAAATCTTTAAACGCAGAAAAGGTTAAGGAGGAAAATCAAAAAAACTACTTCTTTAGTCTGCCAAACGGGGAAAATGGCTATGTAAGAATAAGGATAATAGAAGATTTAATAGATAGAAAAGAAAAAATTACACTTTGCATAAAAAAAATATTTAAAACTGATTTTGCAAGACAAAATATAGAACACGAATTTGAAGTATCTGATTTTAATGAATGCATAAATTTTTTAAATGAATTAGGTATAAATGATTTTAAAAGGGAAGATAAGCATAGAGAAAGCTATATATTAAATGGTACATTAATAGAATTTGATACTTGGGATAAGATAGTTTTCCCTATCCCATATATGGAAATTGAGGCTCCAAGTATTGAAGCTTTGGAGGATATATTAAAAATTTTAGACATACCAAAGGATAAAATAACATCAAAGGGGCTTTTGGAGATTAAAAGGGATATGGGATTAATTTAGCTACATATTGTTAAATAAAGCGACATTTATCACCTAAAATATAGTGGTAAATGCCGCTATTATTATATCTAAACAAAAGCCTATTAAAAAAATTATATATAAATTTGCCCCACGAAGAATTTCTTAGGCATTCTTTCAATTATACTTCTACTTTAGCAGTATTAAAATGGCTGGAATAGTTACTACTGATAAGATAGTTGTTAAGAAAACAACCTTTGAGGCGTATTCTGGATTTCCTCCATATTTTTCTGCCATAATAACTGTATTGGCAGCCGCAGGCATTGCTGTTATTATTACAGGAATGTTTAAATAAAAGTCCTTTAGTCCAAATAGGTTCAAAATAAAATAAACTATTAAAGGAATTGCAATTAATCTAATAAAGGAACCAAAATATACTGAAAATCCCTCAAAAATTGATTTTATCTTTGCATCTGCTAAAGTAGAACCAATTATAATCATAGAAAGAGGAGTTGTCATTGAACCGACCATTTCCAATGTTTTAATAACAGGTGCAGGAAGTTCAACTGAGAAAAGGAATATGATTAAACCTATAAAAACTGATAATATTCCTGGATTTAATATTGCCTTTCTTAAATTTTGTTTGTCCCCTCTGCCTGAAAATATAAAAACTCCAGCTGTCCACATCAATATATTAAAGGGTATATTAAAAAGTGCCGCATAGAAAAGTCCTATTTTACCATAAATACTCTCTACAACAGGATATCCCATAAAACCACAGTTTGAAAAGACAGTTATAAACCAAAGAACTTTATATTCATCCTCATTAAACCTTTTATAAATTATACTTCCTAATAGGAGTAAAACTGTATGGATTACCGTTGATATTAAAAATAGTTTTATGCCTAAATTGAGCATATCCGTTGAGAATTTAAAGTTGAAGGAGGCTATAATCATAAAGGGGAGTGTAACATTTAATAAAAGTTCTGAAAGACTTTTATTTACCTCAGGGTTTATTAATCCCCTTTTTCTTGATATATAACCCACCACCATAATTAAAAAAAGAACGATTACTTGAGTTACTATTGTATTCATCCTTTATCCTCCAAATTACTTACTATATTTTTTAAAAACAGTTCATATATTTCCTTATTAAATTTATTAAGTGCTATTGGTTTTAGGTTGTTATCGGTAAATCCGTGTACTGTATAACCTTCTGCTAAAAGTGTTCCTCCTCTATATACTTTATATCCAAATTTTACCTTAACTCTTGAAACTTCTAAAATACTTGCTTCTATTTCAATTAAATCATCATAATAGGAGGGACTTTTATATTTTACATTCACCTCTACTACAGGAAGCATAAGTCCTATTTCCTCAAGATGTCTATAATCAAATCCTAAACTCCTTAAAAGTTCTGTTCTTCCTACATCAAACCAAACTATGTAATTGGAATGATATACAATACCCATCCTATCAGTTTCCTTATACCTTACTCTAAACTGTGTCTTCATTTAAATCACTCCCTTCAATATATAATTTATCATAGTTTATGTTAAAAAAACATAACAAAATTGATTTTTAAATATAAATTTACAAAATCTTTTATGATTTTTATAATTAATCTTAAGGAGAGTGATATTATGTATGGAGCAGTAAGGGCAAAACTTGATAAAAATCCTACATTAGAAAATATGCTAATCTATGCAATTGAAGATGAATATCTTGCAAGAACAGAATATGAACTTGCCCTAAAGGCACTTGGAGATGAAAAACCCTTTAACAGCATTATAAATTCTGAAGTTCATCATATAAATTGGCTAAAGGAGCTGATGCAAAAGTACAATGTAGAAATTCCTGATGATAAATCTTTAGAATATCTTAAGGAACCCCTCTCTTTAGATGAGGCACTTGAATATGGAATACACGCAGAAATTGAAAACATAGATATGTACGAAAGGTTTTTATCCCTTGAAATACCAGATGATGTAAGAGGTGTTTTTAAAAAGTTAAGGGATGCATCAAAGGGCCACCTTTTAGTCCTTAAAAACAGAAAAGAAGCAAAACAAACAAATGCCTAATCCCTTTATCGGACTTTTTAGATAACTAAAGTGTTGCCTTTTTTAGATTGTTGATAAACATACTTGTTAGCTGAATTTTGAAAAAGCCCCATAAAAGGATTTCAAAAGGCTCTTTCATAAGCTTTAGCAATTCTTAGCTTTTCGACTTTGGAAAAGTCCGTAATTCGGCACAGGACGTGCCGAGCCNAGCGGCCATCAGGACGATGGCATCGCGAGGGTAGGACTTTTTCAAACAAAGAAAAGCTTAGAATTGCTTAGCGAAATGAACGAATGCCTAAGAAATCCTTTATGGGGCTAATCAATATATAACTTTTTAAAAAGACTGAAGGGCCTTAGCCCTTTTTTTATTATTCGAAACAGCTTCCCCCTATAAATTCCTTTATTATAGAATTCTTTGGAATTATATCCTCATCCTCAACTGATATAAAATATTGCAGGAAGGATAGAAGCCTTTTTGCTTCAATGTAGGCTGGGCTATCCTTTTTAATCTCAAGAAGAAGAGGTTCCGCATACTTTTTAAGTATGCTCATTTCATAAACAAGGGTTGAATTAAACATTGCATCTGCATCCTCTTGGAATGGGAAAATGTTTTTCTCTTCTCCTCTTCTTACACTTGGCCAAGACAGGATAGTAGCCTCTGCATTTCTTCCCCTTGAACGATTGTCCCTTACAATTCTTCTAAGCAGCCTCACATCAGTTGTGGGTATTCTATTGTGATTATCAATATTTAATTGAGTTAAGGCACTTATATATATTTTAAACTTATTTTCCCTTGGGATTGCATTTGTTAGCATTTCATTTAGTCCGTGTATTCCTTCAATTACAAGAATAGAATTAGATTCCATTTTATATTTATGTCCCTTCCATTCCCTTTTACCTTCTATAAAATTAAAGGTTGGAATCTCTACTTCTTGACCATCTAAAAGTAATGCAAGGTGCTTATTAAATAGCTCTAAGTCAAGTGCATATATTGACTCAAAATCATATTCTCCATTTTCATCAAGGGGAGTTTTTTCCCTATCTACAAAATAATCATCTAATGATATCGGATGAGGCTTTAATCCTAAAACCCTCAATTGAATAGACAGCCTCTTTGAAAAGGTTGTTTTACCTGATGAAGATGGCCCTGCAATTAATACAATCTTTACCTTATCCTTGTTTTCATAAATTTTATCTGCAATTTGAGCAATCTTTTTCTCGTGAAGTCCCTCTGCAACTAATATTAATTCATTCATCTCCTTATTTACAACCTTGTCATTTAATGCACCAACATCTGCAACATCAAGTATTTTTGCCCACTCCTCCGTCTCCTTAAAAACCTTTGCAAGCTTTGGCACATCTCTAAACTTAATTAGCTTTGTAGGATCATTTTCTTGAGGATAAAGAAGCAAAAATCCTGGATCGTGGAATTTTAAATCAAATAGCTTTAAATACCCTGCTGAAGGCACCATTGGCCCATAGAAGTAGTCATAAAGATATCCACATCTATATAAATTTATATAAGCAAGATTTACATATTTTAAAAGTCTTAATTTATCCTTCATTCCATAGTTTTGGAATATCTTTAGTGCCTCCTCCTTCTTAACCTTAATCTTTTCAAAGGCCTCATCCGCATCTATAATCTCCTGCATCCTCTTTTTTATAAGTTCAATATCCTTCTCCTCTATCTTTCTTTCATAGTGTATCTCTCCATATAGAGCCTTATTTAAGGAATGCTCTATAGTAACCTCTGCACCAGAAAATAGATCCTCAACAGCCTTAATCAATACAAAGGTTAAACTTCTTAAGTATGTTTTTACACCGAGGGGACTTTTTAAAGTTATTGGAAGAACTTCAACATCATAGTGAATCTTTTTAGTTAGCTCTTCAATTTCTCCATCTACCATTGCAACAACTGGATCCTTAAGGTCTTTTCCTGTCTTTAATATATCAAGTAAACTACTTCCAACATTTGCCTTTAATATTTCTCCAGTATCCATTCTCTTTACTGTAATTAGTTTTTCCATAGTTATCCCCCTTTTATAGAGTGTAGTTTATTATATGCAATATTTCATTAAATGTTACATTTACAGTTTATTATATTTTACATAAATATTTTGTTTTTTTCTACTTTAGTTTATCAAAAATAATTGCCTCAACATATATTATATTGAAAAGATAAGGGGGGATAATATGAAAACCTTTGCTGTATATACAGCTAATTTAAACTCATCCAGCGTAACTTGTATTGACACAACCACTGATAAAGTTATCGCTAATATACCTGTTGGAAGTAACCCCTATGATGTAGTGGCAACCCACGACGGCAGATATGTATTTTCATTAAACTCTGGTGATGGAACTTTAAGTATGATTAACACAACAACAAATACTGTAGTATCTACAATAACAGTCGGACAATTTCCTATGTCTGGAGTAATAAGCCAAGATGACCTATTCCTTTATGTAGCCTGTCGTGACAGTGAGTATATTGCTGTTGTAAATATCTCAACTCAAACTTTAGTTACTACAATACCTCTTAATTTTAAACCTGTTAGGATGGCTATTACACCTGATGGTAAATATATATTTGTACAGTGTATAAATGCCTTTAATGTACCTGTAATTGATACAGAAACTCTATCTATTATAAAAAGAATTACTCTTCCTACCTCTTTAACCTATACACCAACCGATCTTTTAATGAGTAAAGACGGAAAATATGTATACTTTGTAAGTTACCAAAGACCTTTTATAGGAATGATATCTGTTGAAAATCTTGAACTTTTAACACCTTATATAACCTTCACATCAGGAGTATTCAATCCAACATCAATATGTACCTCTCAAGATGGGAAATATGTATTCGTTGCAGGTTTAAGCAGAACAACTGGTATGATAATGCAGCTATCTACAGCACCTCCTCTTAGAATAATAAAGACCAAATTCCTATTTGCTGTACCCTATAAATGCGAAACAACTCCAGACTCTAAAAAACTTATTACACTTAATTCAACTTCAGGTAGTATAACAATATTTGATATAAACAATCTTGATAGTAATAAAACAGTATATTTAGGAGGTTCTTTAACCGATATTGAAATAAGACCAGAATCCAAAATTGCCTACGTTACAAACCAAAGTTTAAATATAGCAATAAGAGTTGACCTTGAACACGCAAATCCAGTATCTGCACTTCCAACAGGAAACTATCCTATTTCGCTGCACGGTACTTTAATAGAAGTTCCAACACCTTCCTCACTGCTTCTATGTAGAGCATTAAAAGCAGAAACAAATGATATAGAACTTACCAAAAATGCAAGTATTAATATAACTGTAACACCTACCCTCGACCAAAGTCCTGAAGCTATAATATATGGAAATATCACTGCCCCAGACAACAATCCTATTGTTAGTGCTTCAGTAAAGGTTCTTACCACCGATGGATATACAATTTATCACGATATAACCGATAGCAAAGGTTTCTTTACAGGAAGACTTCCTGCGGGAGAATATACCTTAATAGTTGTGTCTCCAGACTACAATTTATCCTATGTTGGGGATTTTATATTAGAAGGCGGAGAACAGAAAAATTTAAGCCTACTACTAAATGACAATATGGTATCTAAACTTGGTGTAATATTTGGAGAAGCTTTAGGAAGTACACTTGAAGGAATAGTAAATGGCGGTGCAAATCTTTATAGAAATGAAGATGGAACAGATAGATTATATGTTCACAGTTTCACAAGTATAAACGGAAGATATAGAATAGCATATATACCTCAGGGAATATACACCTTAAGAATTGCAGCTAATGGCTATCTCCCACAGGATTCGCTTGTTGTAATAGATAAAGACTATATGGTAATATCCTCAACCAATAAACTTTCTAAAGATCCTACAAATCCTCAGGGCAAAATATCAGGTACAGTTATGTATAATGGCGTACCTGTTGATAAGTGCCTTGTTGAAATCTATAGACGTGATAGGGATATGAAATATGTTGTTGCAATAGCTGAAACAAAATCCGATGGTTACTTTGAATTTGGAAGCCTTCCTGCTGGAACTTACTTTATAGAGACATTTAAGCTTATTCCTCAAAACTAATTATTTTTTAAAATTAGTATGAGGACTTCTAAATGCTCATACAGTTTGTTGACAAATCTGTTTGTTAGCTAAAGTATGAAAAAGCCCCATGAAAGGATTTCAATGGGCTCTTTCATGAGCTTTAGCAATTCTTAGCTTTTCGACTTTG